>QHOP01000153.1 GCA_003219345.1 Verrucomicrobiota bacterium | reverse complement strand
TTTCGGCGGTTACGATTCCGGCAACTATTTCAATGACACGTGGGTCTGGACCGGCACGAACTGGTTGAGCAGGAGCCCTTCCACAAGCCCGTCGGCCCGGTCGGTTGGCCAAGGCATGGCGTATGACGCGCAGAGACAGGAGGTGATTCTCTTTGGCGGCAAGCTTCCTGGGGGTGAACAGACGAACGATACGTGGTCGTGGAATGGAACCAACTGGAGCGCACTGAGTCCGGCAACGGCGCCGACTATCCGATCCGGGCACGCGGTGGCTTACGATGAGGTTCGAAAGCGAATCACTCTTTTCGGCGGGTCGAGTCTGAATGATACGTGGGTTTGGGACGGAACGAACTGGTTGCAGCGGATTCCTCAACGAATCCCGCCGGCCAGGAATGGCCACACCCTCACATCTGTTCCGCCCAGAGGCTCGTTGTTTCTTTTCGGTGGAAACGATGCGGTCGGGACGGCATTACGGGACACGTGGCTTTGGGACGGGACGAATTGGCAGCAAGGGCCATTAAATTTCACCGATGATTTCGAGCCTCCAGTCCTGAACCCTTTCTGGACCAATTACGCAAATGCCGGCTTCGTTGTGTTCCCGTCCACAAATCTTGTGCATGGCGGCGCTCAGTCTGTCGCCTTGAGCTCGGTGGCCAACGCCGGCCAGAAAAGCATCGGCGTCTATCACGACTTTGCGGCGCCGATCTACGGTCGCGCGTCGATCTGGATATATGACAGCGGCGCGGATGAGCTTTCTGGAAATTCCATCGGCTTTCACGCACGGAACTTGTCCCAAAACAAAAGCGCCAGCCTGTTCGCTCAGGATTACGACTTGGGGCCGTCCGACGGCGGTACATACTACTATCAGGCGTTCGGATTGAGTGGAACGTCGAGAACGTCGATGGACCGCACCAAGGCCTGGCACCAGTTCACGATCATCGCTTCCGAGCAGACGCTAACCATGCAGATCGACGGAGTGACTGTTTATTCCGGTCCCGGTGGCGTGCCCTTCGACCGGATTGAGTTTGAAATCCACGGACCTACGTGGCGGCCCGGATTGACGGTGTATTTCGATGACTTCGACGTAGCAGAAGGGTCCATTTTAGGCGTCGGTTCAGCAGACCTGACCTTGTCAGCGATGATTACTCCCGCACTGCCCGTCGCCGGGAGCAATTTCACCAACACGATTGCTGTGACCAATCGCGGCCCGGATGTCGCGACGGGTGTCACGGTCACGACGGCGCTACCCGAGGGCGTGACGTTCATCACGGCAACGACGAGCCAAGGCGGCTACACGAACCGGGGCGGTTTGGTGATCTTTAGTTTGGACACGCTGGCAATCGGGGCGAGCGCGACGATGACGATTGTTGGCCGATCACTTTCGGCTCTGGGCGTTACGAACTTCGTAATCGTTACGGCGGACCAATCCGATCCGTTGCCAGGCGACAATACCGTGGGATTGAGTCTGCTCGTTTTGCCTCCGTCAGTGTCACCTTCGTGGGAGTTCGTGAGCATTCCCGGCCTGCCGTTTGGCGCCGCTTTGAGCAGCGTCTGGGCAAGGAATCCATTCGAGGCTTACGTGCTGGGATGGAAAGTGCGTGACGGCACGTTGGACGTTCCCGATTCCTTCGTGTATCGGTGGGACGGCTCGACCTGGACGCATCTCCGCGACTTTCCCGGCCATTACCAGGGTCGAGTGTTTGGCACCGAAAAGAATGAAGTGTGGGTGACTCTTAATCGCTGCACGCTTGGCGCGGCAGCAGGTTGTGGATCGGATCGTGGCGGGAAAATCTATCGTTCGCTAGACAAAGGGGAGAACTGGGCCGAACAGTCGTTGCCGCCGGAGGTGGGACCAAACGAATTGAGCACGATCGACGGTTTTTTCGGCGACATTCATGTTGTCGCGGCGGGCGGTCGAATCCTCCGCTTCAAGGGGACGAGTTGGAACACGATTTATTTCGATCCCGTCGAATTGGTGAACGCGCACACGATGGTCGGTGAAAACGAAGGCTATTACGTGACGTGCTGGGGCTGGGGAAGGTGGGACGGTAGTTCGTGGAGGTTCTACGGCCGGCAGTTCGGGTTCTGTGACGTTCGCGTGACCTGGGCCACTCACGATGCCACTGACAAGCTGCATTGGTATGCCGTGGGCAACAACCAATTCGCGAATGGCGTTCGCGTGTGGAAATTCGACGAGTCCACCCAATCGTTCGGCGGCAGGACCAATACTGTTTTCGCTGAAGGCAACGGGATCGATATTGGCAGCGCGACGGGCGTTTGGGGTTCTGCGGCGGACGACGTGTATGTGATCGGTGAACTCGCGGCGGTCTCAGGCGCCGCGCGGACGGGACGAATTTATCACTTCGATGGCAGCGCGTGGTCACGGCTTGCGCAGTTTGGCGAGATCGCGCCTCCCGGTGGAGTGCACGGGACATCACGCGATGACGTTTGGGTTTCGTTGACCGACGGACGGCTGCTCCGTTTGAGGAAATCCTCCGGGACCAACGATCCACCCCAGATTACCACCCATCCCGCGAGCGCGACAGCCGTTGTCGGTTCAACCGTCAACTTCGGGGTCAAGGCCCGCGGAACGACACCGCTTCGATATCAATGGCAATTGAACTTCACGAACAACCTCGGCGCGACAAACCTGGTGCTGACGTTGACGGGACTGAGGCCGGAAGATGCAGGACCGTATCAGGCCGTGGTTACGAATTCGTTTGGGTCGGCCACAAGCTTGGTGGCGACGCTGACGGTGATTGATTTCCCGAAAATCAGCGCACAGCCCCAAAGCACGAACGTAACGTTGGGCGCCGATGTCTCCCTCAGTGTGGTGGCCTCGGGGACTGGGCTACAGTACCAGTGGCGGAAGAATGGGGCGAACATCGACGGTGCTACGAACACAACACTCGTTCTCAATGGCATCACAGTCTTCGAGGGCGGGAGCTACACGGTGGTCGTGGCCAACAACGCCGGCACTGCCACGAGCGATATCGCAGAGGTGAGGATTCTGGTTACGGGTTCACCGCCGTCGCGCGACAACTTTACCAATCGCGAGCCGATTCAGTTGGCGAACGGGTTGGTGACAGTTATCTCCGGTGTGAACAGCAACGCAACGAAGGAACCCGGCGAGCCGGATCATGCCGGGCGCGCGGGTGGACGGTCTGTGTGGTACACCTGGCAGGCGCCCGCATCGGGCACGGTTGAGCTGAGCACGTATGGGAGCACGTTCGATACGCTGCTTGCGGTTTATACCGGGACGAGCTTTTCAAACCTCGTAGAGATTGTCTCGAACGACGACGATGAAAACAATGATCCTGGCGCGTCGGCCAATCGGTTCTTCGCAAGCCGGGTGAATTTCAACGCGCTGGCAGGTACGGCTTATCAAATCGCGCTGGACGGATTTGACGGAGCCGAGGGCAGTTACCTCCTGAGCGGGAAGTTTGTGCAGAATGCGGACCTGTTGCCCGAGGTTGTCTCCCAGCCTACGAATCGGGTCGTTGTCTTCGGCAGCAGCGTTTTCTTCGGAGTGACAGCCACGGGCGGACCGCTCGCCTACCAGTGGTACTTCAACGGCAATCAGATCCCTGGTGCGACATCCAACGTGTTGACGCTATTCAATGCGGGTCCTTCGCAGCTCGGCGGCTATTCCGTTCGAGTGTCAAAAATCGGCTCGATCAACTACGTGGACAGCCGCCGCGTTGTGCTCGAAATCAGCAGCCAGCCAAGTGCGAGCGTGACCTTTCAGGACAAACTTGAGTTCAGTTCGTCCGGCGTGTCGCCTGCGCGGCTTGCCCGTTCCAACCGGCACCCCATACGGAAAGCCGACGCCAGTGATGTGGCCCCTTTCTATTCAGTCAGTGCCGGCACGATCGGGT
>QHOP01000097.1 GCA_003219345.1 Verrucomicrobiota bacterium | reverse complement strand
GCCGCGAGACCCGCTGCGGTCGAGCTGTTGCTTCCTTTGTTTCGGCTGTTTCCCGCGACGTTGACTCGGGGGGCGAGGTGGAGTGGCAAAGCAAACGAGGTGGTGCAGCAGTTTGGACATTTTGGTCCCAGCCGTTCGCAGCGCCGGTGCGCCACAGCCGATTGAGCCACCTTTCCCGTCGGTGATGGTGAAGACATCACCTACCGCTCGGGCAATGTCCGATTTGCGGACAGGATTTACAGAAAAAGGACAGTGTGGGACTCTGCGCTGCGTTTGAGAGCCGCTTTTCCTTGCTGGCACTTTCAGTGCTTGAGCAGAATTAAGAACTCGTCGAATCCCTGTGCGTTCGCTGCGGTTGGAAACGTCGGCGCGAAAATCGGGTGAAGGGCTTCACTCCGGTTCAGGGTTCGAGCGAATGGTATAACGCTCAAAACACAGTGTTCATGTCTGTTTATCAGAGACAAAATTTACAGGTTCAATTCCTGAAATTCGGCGTGGATCACAACGGCATCATCGTACCCATTCTGAAGCGGGGCAAAGACCACTTTGTCCAGTTGCCGCCCGTGGTCAAACGCACGAATGCTCAGGAAAAGAACACGCCGCCATCGCGTTAAGTTGCGTTGCGGACTATGCTCGACCCGGATTCAGCAGCTATCCTCGCCCATTTGCTGAGTGCAAAGCGAGCACCCTTTGTTCGCTGGCCGGCTAACGGGTTATCGTCGCGCAGGCGAACAGGACTGGCTGAAACTCCGGGTGGCTTTCCCCCGGCACCGAAGATAAAAGCGTGAATGACACTATCGGATTCGATCTCTATTTTCCTCGAGAGTATCTCAAGGCCGCTTTAATTGGTTCTTTTCTCAGCGTCAGCGTTTTGGTGGGCATTTTTTGCTACCTGAATCGCTACACCCATCGCCGCTACTTCAGCTTCTGGACGGTCGCCTGGATTTTCCACGCCCTCTGGCTGGGACTCTGCATCGCATCGATAAACGCGCAGGAAGGTCCGCTGTTGATCATGCTCAAGCAATGGTGTGTGGGCGCGTCGGCGGTGTTTCTGCTTTGGGGCAGCGCCCGGTTTCTGAAGCAGCGAACCAGGCCCTCGCAACTCGCGTTGTTTCTGGCCTTTTTATTCATCTGGAGTTACATCAGGGCTTATCAGTTCGACAGTCTCCTGCAGATGGAGCTGCCTGTGTTCGCGCTGATGGGGCTGGTGAGCCTGGTGACCGCCGGGTGTTTTTACCGATTCCGCGCAGAACAGCGGTTTCTCGGCGCCGGTCTGCTGGCCAGCGGTTTTGGCCTCTGGGGAATTTATATTGCGGCGTATCCGTTCTTTCAGAGCTCCGGCCAGATGATCAGCTCCGGCTACTTCATTTCCGCTGTGCTTCAGCTTTTCATTGCGGTCAGCATGATCGTCCTGGTGCTCGAGGAAGCGCGGAACACCAATCAACTGGCGTTCCGGAGAATCCGTTCCTACAGGTCGAAGACCGCGTTCCTGCAAAGGAAGGTCATGTCCACCGAGGAACGCTATCGTAGCCTCTTCGATCAGGCCAGCGAGGGCATCGTCATCACCGACGCGGAAGACCTGCGCATTCTTGAGTTGAATCAGACCGCCAAACGTTTGCTGGGCATCAGTAGTGCCGACTCAAACACCCTGTCGAGTTTTTGCCAAATCCGTTCCGAGCCGCAGCCGGTGCCCCGGACAGGGCCCGAGTGGTTCGCAGTCATCTGTCGGCATCGCAATTTGAATCTCGTTCGCCGCGACGGCGGCATCACAGCGACCGAGGCGGATGGTGCGCCGATCAGCTTTGAAGGGCGGGCCGCCTACCAGTTCTTTCTGCGCGAGCTGACCGAACGCGCGCGGCTGGAGCAGCAGCTTCGCCAGGTGGAAAATCTGTCTGCGCTCGGCCATATGATTTCAGGCGTTGCCCACGTGTTGAACAACCCGCTTGCGGTCATCAAAGGATATGTGGAACTCATCCTGTGTCGGGACGAGTTGGGCAAGCAAATCCGCGCCGATTTGGAGAAGGTCGCCCACGAAAGCAACCGCGCCGCCAAGCTCGTCAGCAACTTCCTGTCCTTTGCCCGTGAACAGCCGAGGCACCGCGAGACTGTTGATTTGAACGAACTGGTCCGACGGGTGGCTGAATTGCGCAGGCTGGAATTGCAGAAAGCCCGCGTTGAACTGCGCCTGGATCTCCATCCCCAACTGCCCGCGACCCAAGGCGACCCCGACCAGATTCAGCAGGTGCTGGTGAATTTGTTGAACAACGCCCTCCAGGCGCTGGTGGAGGCGCCGTGTCCCGGACGCCTGCACGTTTCCACGCAACGCAACGAAAACCTTATTCAGATTCTGGTAGAGGACAACGGCCCCGGCGTGCCGCCGGAAGCGTTGCCGTACATTTTTGAGCCGTTCTTCACCACCAAGGAAGTGGGCCAGGGCACCGGCCTGGGGTTGTCGATTGCGCACAGCATACTGGCGGACCATCACGGGCGGATTTTTTACCAGCCGGCCACACTGGGCGGCGCTTGCTTTGTTCTGGAACTGCCAATGGTCAGTCCGAATGCCGGCGCAAAACTGGCGGCGCCGACCGCCCCCCTTCCGGCACTAACGGAAGCGCCGCAAACACAGTCGGCCCAAATCCTGATTCTCGACGACGAAAAGTCAATTGCCGAATTGCTCGGTGAAATGCTCGGTCTGCTCGGCTATTCCACGGTGTTGTGCCATTCCGCTTTGGATGCGCTGGCACTGGTCGAGCGGCACGAGTTCGACCTGATCGTCTCCGACTTTCGCATGCCGAAAATGAACGGCCAGGAATTCTATCAACAAGCGGTCCAGAAAAAGCCAGAGTTGACCCGGCGCATCATCTTCCTGACCGGCGATGTGGTAAACGAGGAGACACAGGCGTTTCTGCAATCCACCGGCAATCCCCATATCTCCAAACCTTTTCAGCTTGCGCTTGTGGAGCAAACCGTGGCGCGGGTCCTGCAGCAAAACGCGGTTGCACAATGAGTTCGTCAGGGTCGTTCGGGCCAGAGCCGGAAGCCCGACTCGATCCTGCGAAAGTCTTGTTGACTCCAGGTGAGAATTTGATGCAACCTCCCTCCAGCACAAAGAACTTGCGGTGTCGGTGTCAGAAAGACAGATGTCAGTGAAGGCAGTAAGACATTCAGTGATCCTGCCGGTGCAGAATCCCCCCACTGGGTTTTTTGAGCGGGACAACCAATAGTATGAACAACGAATCCAGACTCTTCGTAGGTAATCTCTCTTACCAAACGATGGAAAATGACTTGCAGGAGTATTTCTCTCAGGCAGGCGTCGTCACTTCTGTGAACCTGATGCTCGACAAATTCACCGGCAAATCCCGTGGCTTCGCTTTCATCGAATTCTCCACGCCGGAAGAAGCCAACAAAGCGGTCGAAATGTTCCACAGCAAGGAATTTCAAGGCCGCCAACTCACGGTCAACATCGCGCGACCTCGCGAAGAGCGCCCCCCTCGTTCCGGTGGCGGTGGTGGCGGCGGCGGCGGTTTCCGCGGCGGCCGCGATGGCGGTCGTCGCGAGCGCTACTGACCGAATAAGCATTTGACACCAACTGGCGCCAACTCTAGTTTGGGTTCAGAAAAGTTTATGGCTGAGAACAACCCCAACACCCCATCGGGCGCCGTCCCGCCGAGACCGACCGAGGCCGCCAAAGTGCAGCCCAAAAAAGAGACGGTGCGAATCAATTTGCCCCCGAAGCCAACTGCCGCTCCCACGATCAAAATTCCGGCGCCTGCTCCAACGGCGCCAACGGTCGCCGCAGCTTCCGCGGCTGCCCCGGCGGCTCCAGCCGCGCCTGCTGCGGCCCACGCGCCGACTCCAGCGCCGCCAACACCGGCCCCACGGCCGACGGCCGTCGCTGCTGCTGGAAGGCCCGCTCCGGGTCCGCGGTCCGCGCCCGTCATGGCGGGCGTCACCGGCTTGGACAAAGCCCTCGCCATCGCGGTCGCGCTGATTGCCGTGGTGGTTTTGGTTCGGGTTTTGATGCTGTAAGTCTCAGAATTTCCGGCGATCGCTTTATCCAGCCAGGCCGTATGTCCGCTAACAACATCGTCACTTTAACCGCAGGCAACTTTGAACAAGAAGTGTTGCAGTCCCCTACGCCCGTGTTGGTGGATTTCTGGGCCGAATGGTGTGGCCCTTGCAAAATGATTGCGCCGATCCTCGATGAGCTCGCCAGCGAATATGATGGCAAGGTAAAAGTCGGCAAAGTCAACATCGACGACCACCAGGTGATTGCCACGCAATACGGCATTCGCGCCATCCCCACCCTTCTGATTTTCAAAGACGGCGAAGTCGCGGAGCAGGTCGTGGGGCTGCGCAGCAAGCGCGACCTCAAGGCCAACATCGACAAGGTAGCCGTCTGAGCGTTCCGGGCAGACGGGAGGCCATGTTACTCATCGTCACGCCCCGACAACTGAACCAGCGCGCGGAACTGTATCATCAACTGGCCTCGCTGCTGAGCGCCGGGGTCGGCATGATTCAGGCGCTGGAAATGATTCGTCACAACCCGCCCGGTTACTCCTTCCGCCAACCGCTCTCTCAACTCATCGCGAAAATCACCGAAGGTGCCACGGTCGCGGAATCCATGCTGAGCCTGGGCCGTTCGCTGCCCTCCTTTGATCTGGCGCTGATTCAGGCCGCCGAACAAAGCGGACGCCTGCCCGAATGTTTTCGATTGCTCGCCAACTATTACAATGAACGCGCCCAGCTTGCGCGCCGGGTCATGGCCGATCTGGCTTATCCTCTGTTCATCCTGCACTTCGCCATTTGCATTTTTCCCGTTTCTCAACTTGTCCAATTGGTGAGCCGGTTCGACGTCTTCGGTTTTTTACGGGCGAAGTTCATCCTGCTGGCGCCGGCTTACGCCGTCGTTTTTCTCTTGATCGTGGCCTGCCAGGGACAACGCGGCGAGACGTGGCGCGCGAACGTCGAACGGGTGTTGCGCTGGGTCCCGGTGCTTGGCCCGGCTCGGCGCGATCTGGCTTTGGCTCGATTGTCCGCCGCTTTGGAAGCTCTGATTAGCGCGGGGGTCTCGATCTTCGATTCGTGGGAACTTGCCGCTGCCGCGAGCGCCTCACCCGCATTGCGACGCGCGGTGCATGGTTGGCAGGTTGCTTTGCGATCCGGCGAAACTCCCGGTGAGCTGGTGGCGCGCACGTCCGAGTTTCCCGAACTCTTCGCCAATCTTTATCAAACCGGCGAGGTGAGCGGACAACTGGACGATTCCCTCCGCCGGCTCCATCACCATTACCAGGAAGAGGGCTCGCGCAAGCTGCACATCTTTGCTCAATGGGTACCGCGCCTGATCTACTTTGCCATTCTGCTGGCGATCGCCTATCAGATCGTCAGCTTCTGGAGCGGCTATTACAACAACATCTTTCAGCAACTCAATCTCTGATCCCATCCCCAGAGGAGAGACCTCATGGACGGCGACTCCACCACCGGCGACGAAAATTTCACGCCGCGGTGCTCGGTTCTCCCTCTCCTGGGGGAGAGGGCCGGGGTGAGGGCGGGCCAATTCTCCAAACTCGTTTTCATGGCAGAGGGAAGGCCAGGTGAGGGCCGGTTCGCGTTCGTCTTCATTGCCCGGCATGCTGATGGCTTCATCGAGACCGGTAAAACCCCGCGCAGAGCCAAAACCGAACAAGAATATCCCGGTGTAAATCGAAACTCTGAGTTAGCCTTCGCGCATGACATCCTCCGAAATTCTTTCCGACGAAGCGCTACGCCAGCACGAATTTCCCGTCACGCGCGAAAAGATTTTTCTTGCCCACGCCGGTGTCGCACCGCTGCCCCGCCGGGTGGCCGACGCGGTTCGCGACTACGCCGACCTTTGTACACAAGGCGACCAGGAAACACTGTTGCCGGCACAGCAAATGCACCATTCGCGCGCCCTCGCCGCGCGTCTGCTCAACGCGCGACCGGACGAAATCGCTTTCGTCGGCCCGACCTCGCTCGCGCTCAGCTTCATCGCCGCCGGGCTGCCGTGGAAAAAGAACGACAACGTCCTAATTTATTTCGACGATTATCCCGCGAACGTCTATCCGTGGATGGCGCTGGCGGAACGCGGCGTGGAAGTCCGGTTCCTGAGCACGCGCGAACCGGGCCGCCTGCGTCCGTTGGAAGTGATCGGCCAGGTGGACGAACAAACGCGGCTGGTTGCGCTGGCCTCATGCCATTTCGTGTCCGGCTACCGGATTGACCTGAACGCCATCGGCCAGGCGCTGCACGAACGCAACATCCTGTTCTGTGTTGATGCCATCCAAACGCTCGGCGCTTTCCCGACAACCGTCGAGCACATTGATTTCCTCGCGGCCGACGCGCACAAGTGGCTGCTCGGCCCATGCGCCGCCGGCATTCTTTACGTGCGAAAAGGGCTTCAGGACAATTTGCGTCCCGCGGCTTACGGCTGGCACAACGTACTTTGCCCCAACTACGTCGCTCAGGAGCAACTCGTCTTCCGCCCCGACGCTCGCCGCTACGAAGCCGGCACCCAAAACCTTCTCGGTCTCGTCGGGCTCAACGCGGCGATGGAACTGTTGTTGGAAATCGGCATCGACAACATCGCCGCCGAATTGTTGCGAAAGCGCGCGCTGCTGGTTCCCGCGCTGAAGAACAAAGGCTATACCGTGCTGCATGCCGACGTGCCGCCCGCCAACGCCAGCGGCATCGTCACGTTTTATCGTGAAGGCGCTGGCATGGCCGCGCTGTACGAAAAGCTCGAAGCCGCCAACATTATTGCCTCGCTCCGCGCCGACCGCAGCGGCCGCCAGCACCTTCGACTCTCCCCGCACTTCTACAACACTGATGCCGAGTTGCAGCGCGTTGTGCAACTCTTGTAGGAGAGAATCCCGAATTTTGTGCGCCCATTGCGCCCCTGAACCTGCCAGCCCGCCCCCTCACCCGACCTTCGGGCACCCTCTCCCCCGCGGAGGGGGAGAGGGACGGGGTGAGGGGGCGGTTCAGAAATATTTACGACATTCAGCGAGAAGGATTGCGCATTAAAAATTCGTTTGTGACCACCGCATTAGACAGGCCGTTCGTCTCGTAAAGACGGAAGCGAATTTCCTTTTGTGTCAGGAGCGGAAATTCCCACAAAATCTCCTCTGCCACGACTTTTTCGCCGCCCTCGACGTTTGCCGTGTTAAAGTTCACTCCGCGAATTTGGCCGGAAACCGCTTTTCCACCTGGACCAATCCCGGTCAACTGCGCCGATCCATTCAAGGTATCTTGCAAGGGCCCGCCTTCCGCGAAATGCGTGAAAACCAACCCCAGAGATCCGTTCGTGTAAAGCGACGGGAATACCGAGGCATTCCCGCGAAGTCTCGCCGGAAGGTTTGTTCCGAAGCATTGGAACACGATTCGCTGCCACCAGGAACCGTGGAAGATGCGCAACTGGCTGCCTTGCGCCCAAGTTGTCATTTTCAGTTTCGAACCGTCGCTGAGCGTGAGCACTGGCGAAGTCCGCTGGATCGAAGCCGCGAAGATGCCGATCAGAATTGCCGCGAGCACGGCCAGCGACAAGCCCAAGAGGCGATTTGGTCTTCGCATAAGAAAATGAGATAGGCTTTCCAAACAAAACTTGCCAGCGCCAACATGCTCAGGCTTACTTTGCCGGGTTTGATTTTGACCTGATGCCCAAATTCGATTCTGAACTGTTGGCCAAAGCCAAATCGCTCGGATTTTCCGACCGGCAAATCGCAAATCTTTCCGGCAAAACCGAGGACGAAATCCGCGCGCTGCGAAAAACACTCGGACTCGTTCCGAGCTATCGTCTCGTGGACACCTGCGCCGCCGAATTTGAGGCTTACACACCCTACTATTATTCGACTTACGACCGCGGTGACGACGAAGTGCGGTCTTCGGGCAAGCGCAAGATAATGATTCTTGGCGGCGGTCCGAACCGGATCGGCCAGGGCATCGAGTTCGATTACTGCTGCGTCCACGCCGCGTTTGCGCTCAAGGAAGACGGCTTCGAGACGCTCATGGTCAACTCGAACCCGGAGACGGTTTCCACCGACTACGACACGAGCGACAAACTTTTTTTCGAGCCGCTCACGCTGGAGGACGTGCTGCATATTTACGAGCGGGAACAATGCTGGGGCGCCGTCGCGCAGTTCGGCGGGCAGACGCCCCTGAACCTCGCGCTCGGTCTGCAAAAGAATGGAGTCAATATCATCGGGACTTCGCCGCAGAGCATTGAAATCGCCGAGGACCGCAAGCTCTTTGCCGCCATGCTCGACAAGCTGAATATCCCGCAGCCGCCAAACGGAATTGCGACGAATGAAGCTGAAGCGCTCGAAGTCGCGAAGCAACTGGGTTACCCGATCCTGGTGCGACCTTCCTTCGTGCTGGGCGGGCGCGCGATGCAAATCGTCTATTCCGACGCCGAGTTGCAGCACTACATGCGGTTCGCGGTCGAAGCCTCCCCCGAACGCCCCGTGCTGGTGGACAAATTCCTCGAAGACGCGACGGAAGTGGACGTCGATTGCATTGCCGACGTCGGGCATTTTGAAAAGTGGGACACGGCTTCCAGCCCGTCGGCCAATTCAAAAGACAGGCTGGGGGCGTGTCCCACCATCGTCATCGGCGGGATGCTCGAGCACATCGAGTTTGCCGGCGTGCATTCGGGGGATGCTGCGATGGTCCTGCCACCGCACACGTTGTCGAAAACCGTCATCGAAACCATCCGCGAATACACTCATGCCATGGCGCGCGAGTTGAAAGTCATTGGCTTGATGAACGTGCAATTCGCCGTGAAGGGCGAAATGGTTTACGTGCTGGAGGTGAATCCGCGCGCGTCACGGACCGTGCCGTTTGTCAGCAAGGCCATTGGCGTGCCGCTGGCGAAACTCGCGGCGAAAGTGATGGCCGGCAGGAAATTGACCGAACTCGGTTTTACAAAAGAGAGCTGGCCGAAGTATTGGGCGGTCAAAGAGTCCGTCTTTCCGTTCAACCGTTTCCACGGCCAGGACATTTTGCTCTCGCCGGAAATGCGTTCGACCGGTGAGGTCATGGGTCTGGACGCCGACCTCGGCATCGCCTACGCGAAATCACAGATGGCCGCGAACGCGCCGTTGCCGTTGTGCGGTCGCGTCTTCATCAGCGTCAGCGACGCCCACAAGAAAGACGCTGTCGCCGTGGCCCGGCAATTTGCCGAACTGGGCTTTGAAATCATTTCCACCACCGGCACGGCGACGGTGCTGGACAAGGCAGGCCTGAAAGTACAGCGCATTTTCAAGCTGGCTGAAGGACGCCCAAACGCGCTCGACCTGCTCAAGAATCGCGAGATTCATCTGGTGATTAACACACCGTCCGGCCAGGTGCCGCGCGCTGATGAGGTGAAAATCCGCACCACCGCGGTTTACACGAACACGCCCATTATGACCACACTCAGCGGCGCGCGGGCCGCGGCGCTCGGTATTGCCGCCCTGAAGAAGTCCGGTTACTCGGTGAAAACGCTGCAGGAATATCATTGAGGCAGCGCGGAGTAATGGAGTATTGGAGCGGTGGGGTACTGCACGCCGCTCCATCACTCCATTACTCCATTACTCCATTACTCCGTTATCTTCCAAACACTTCCCAGCCGTAGCGCAGAATCATCACGGCGACAACCACCAGGAAAAAGACGCGGACGAAGGCGTTTCCTTTGAGGATGGCGAGCCGGCTTCCCGTCCACGCGCCCAGCATGTTGCACAGCCCCATCGGCACTGCGAATTGGTAAAAAATTCTGTGCGTGACGGCGAAGTAAATTACCGCGGAAAGGTTCGTGGCGAAGTTGATGATCTTCGCGCTGGCCGACGCGGTCAGGAAGTCGAAGCCAAACAGGCCGATGAAAATGAAAATCAGAAAGCTCCCCGTGCCTGGCCCGAAAAAACCGTCGTAAAAGCCGATCACCACGCCGACCAGAATGCCAAACTGTCGTTCGCGGTGGGCCGTGAACTGCGGCGCGTGCAGGTTGCCGAAATCTCTCCGCCAATACGTGTGGATGGCCACCGCCACAAGCAGGAACAGGACGAGTGGCTTCAGCACCTTCGGCTCCACCGCGAAGACGGCATAGACGCCGAGAGCTGAGAACATGAAGGCGGTCAGACCAGCCGGAAAAATCGAAGGCCAGTTGATTTGAACGCGTCGTGAATATTGCGCGGCTGCCATGGCGGTTCCGCAGATGGAGGAAAGCTTGTTCGTGCCGAAAATCGATACCAACGAGTCGGACAGTGGGGATGGAAGAAAAATGAAGAGCGCGGGCAATTGAATCAGTCCGCCGCCGCCGACCACCGAGTCCACCAGACCAGCGAGAAAGGCGAAGAGGCACAGCCACAGGGTTTCCACGGGGCGAGAATACACAGAGCTTTGCGGATTTTGCCAGATTGAGGACAGCGCAGGGCGCAAAGCAGTTAGTGAGAGCCGCGGTAATAGTTGCGGAGCGGCGAGGAGAAGGTAAGCCCACGGCGTGAGCCGAACTATGAACCGGTGACGAACTTTTGTTGCATATGCAACAAAAGATTGCACACCGGTGGAGACGCCCCTTCAATGGGAAGGGGCCGCGCGCCAGGTTGCATCGAATGGCACTGGATACGGACGCCAGCGCGTTTTCACATGACAGGCGCGATTCAAAGTGCTACACAGCGTTCATGCAATCATCGGCCATGGCCCGCGACGGTCGCAGTTTATCTTCCAGCGGCGCAGTGAAGCGTGTTCTGCTCGTGGAGGACGAGCCTGACCTGACAGTATTGCTGAAGGATTATCTGGAGGCGTACTGCTATCGAGTGACCGCGGTTGGGAACGGTGTCGATGGACTTAAAGCCATCATGGATTCGAACTTTGACGTGGTCCTCTGCGACGTGGTAATGGCGCAAATGCCGGGCGACATGTTTTACTACGCCGTGCAACGGGTCCAGCCGCAATTGTGCGAGCGATTCATCTTCATCACGGCGCACGGAGAAGACCCGCGCGTCGTGGAATTTCTAAATCACGTGAGCGAGATGGTCCTGATGAAACCGTTTCATCTGGATGACTTGCTGGAGATGATTTTGCTCCTGTTCCGCGAATTGGAAAGCACGACCAACCGGCTGGTTTTTCCAGAAGAGCCGCTCGCCCTTCCGCCCGTTCCGCCGCAGGTGGATCTTCGTCCCCGGCCTCCGGCTTGACTTCGTCGTGCGCCGATCAGGTCCCGCCGGAGGCCTGGCCTTTGCCGGTGTGCCGGATGTCCTTCGCTTCGTAGAGATAGACGACTTCCTCAGCTACGTTCGTGGCATGGTCGGCGATCCGCTCCAGGCTTTTGGAAATGACCATCAGGTTCAGGCTGCGTGTGATGGTGGTCGGCTTTTCAACCATGTAACTGGACAGCTCGCGATGCAGTTGTCGGTTCAACGCGTCCACCTCCTTGTCGCGCGGGATGACCGCGCGGGCTTTTTCCGGATTGGCGTTGACGAAGGCGTCGAGCGCGTGGTCAAGCATCTCCAGGGCCATCTTCGCCATGCGGGGGATGTCGATGTACGGCTTGAGTTGAGGCTCCTGGCTCAGCTCGACTGCCCGGCGGGAAATGGTTGTGGCTTCGTCACCCACGCGCTCGAGGTCATGCGAGATTTTCATGGCCACGGTAATCAGTCGCAGGTCGCTGGCCAGTGGCGCCTTGGAGAGCAGCCCGATCGCCGTCTCGTCCACTTCGATCTCCAACTGATCAAGGGCGTTGTCTTCTTCCTTCACGCTCCGGGCGAGGTCGTCGTCACGATCCACCAGCGCCTTGATGGCGTTGTTGACGGCAGCTTCGGCCTTGCTGGCCATGGTCAGCAGTTTCTCTTTCAGCGCCACGAGTTCCTGATCGAAGTGTTGCATAATTTTTCAAATCAACCAAACCGTCCAGTCACGTAATCCTCCGTCTGTTTCCTGGCCGGATTGGTGAAGATTTTGCGTGTCGCGTCGAACTCGATCAATTCGCCGAGATACAAAAAGGCCGTGAAATCCGAGATGCGCGCGGCCTGTTGCATGTTGTGCGTGACGATGACGATGGTGAAGTCCTTCTTCAACTCAAGAATCAGGTCTTCGATTTTGGCGGTCGCCAGCGGGTCCAGCGCGGAAGCGGGTTCGTCCATCAGCAGCACTTCCGGCTGTACGGCCAGCGCGCGCGCGATGCACAGGCGTTGTTGCTGGCCGCCCGACAGGCTGATGGCCGGAGAGTGCAGCCGATCTTTGACCTCGTCCCACAGCGCGGCCATGCGCAGGGATT
>QHOP01000152.1 GCA_003219345.1 Verrucomicrobiota bacterium | reverse complement strand
GTGGTGTGTGCCGTTATTGGAATCCTTGCATCGCTCATCACCACCTCTTTGATGTCCGCCAAAGGGAAAGCGCGCCAGGCGCAATGTTTGGCAAATCTCCATCAGCATGGCATTGCGCTGAATGTGTTTTTGGCAGATCACCACGAGTATCCTTTGGCCATGAGCGCCAACGTAAGGGAGCAGTATCCGCATCACCATAAACTCTGGGAGGGTGCGCTCTTCTCCGAACAACTGGACCAAAGGGATGCCTTTCGAGGATGGCCGAAGATATTTGACTGCCCGGCGGCATCTCGTCCCAAAGAATTCCCGGCTCCTTTGGGATACGCGGATTATGGCTATAATGCTTGTGGCCTGGGCGGCTTGGTCTTGGAGCCCCTGCTTGGGATCGGCGGAAAAGGCCCGGGGCTGAGCAGTCCAGGGAAATTCATTGAAGCTGATTACCCACCGCCGGTCCGTGAGTCGGATGTGGTCAACCCTTCTGAAATGCTGGCGATCGGCGATGGGTTTAACGGATGGAAAGGCGTCATCAAGGATGGTCTCTCGGTGCTCGGTCGCGGACCCGACGCACAGGAGTTCCTCGGCAGCACCCGTCGTTCATACCGCAGACACAGCAGACGAGGGAACGTGCTTTTCTGTGACGGGCACGTTGACAGCCTGAAGCTCCAATTCCTGTTTCAGGATGAAACCGACCAGGCTTTGCGGATTTGGAATCGAGACAATCAACCGCATCGAGAACGGCTAGATTCGCTCAAATGACGCCGGGTTGAATGTCCATGCAACTCCACATTTCCCCCAAAGACGGCGTGCCGATCTATCGGCAGATCGTCAACCAGGTGAAATATCTGGTCGGCTCCGGCCGGTTGGCGCCGGGCGAAGAGTTGCCCCCGATCCGCGCCCTGGCGGAGCAACTCGTCGTCAATCCGAACACGGTGGCGCGCGCCTACGCCGAACTCGAACACGCCGGCATCGTTACCAAGCGTCACGGTTCGGGGACGTACGTCTCGGACAACGGTTCGCCGCTCAAGCGCGCGGAAAGGCTGAAGATCCTTTCCCAGCGCGCCGACGCTTTGGTCGCCGAAGCGCGGCATCTGGAAGTCGAAATCAGCGAACTACTCGATGTCGTCCGTGAGCGTCACCGGGCCATGCAGTCAAAGGAATAGAGATGAGACGACAGGATAGACTACACTCACCGGTCTTGTCTCCCCCGCTGCGGGGGAGAGGAAGAACTTGTCGCCCGACGGCGCGATCAGCGCCACACCCCACGGATTTTCCCATGAATATGAACATACCTGCTTCTTTTCCTAACCAGCCGGTCATTGTCATCAATGGCCTCTCCCGCAGATTCAAATCGAAACTGGCGCTCGACACCGTGAGCCTGAACGTCGAGCGCGGACAGGTGTTCGGCCTGGTGGGCGCCAACGGCGCGGGCAAGACCACGCTCATCAAACACATCCTGGGATTGTTGAAGGCCGAATCGGGTTCCGTGCGCGTGTTCGGTCTCGACCCGGTTGTGGAGCCGGTGGCTGTGCTGAGCCGCGTGGGCTTTCTTTCGGAGGACCGCGATCTGCCCGGCTGGATGCGAGTGGATGAATTGATCCGATACACGCGCGCCTTCCACCGGGAGTGGGACACTGCCTACGCGGAACAGCTTCGCCAACAGTTCCAGCTCGATCCGGCGGCGCGAATCAAACATCTTTCGCGGGGCGAACTCGCGAAAGCAGGGTTGCTGGTCGCGCTTGCGCATCGGCCCGAACTGCTGGTGCTGGACGAACCCAGTTCGGGCCTCGACCCGGTCGTGCGTCGTGAAATGCTCGAAGCGATTGTCCGCACCGTCGCCGATGAAGGTCGCACCGTGTTTTTCTCGTCGCATCTGCTGGACGAGATCGAGCGCGTTTCGGACCGCGTCGCGATGATGGCTTGCGGACGCGTCGTGTTGCAGGGGCGTCTCGATGAAATCCTCGAATCGCACTTCCGCTTGACGCTGCGCTTCCCGACACCGCCGCCGACGCCGCCGAAACTCGCGGGCGCCCTGCTCGTGACCGGCAGCGGCCTGGAGTGGACCGTGCTCTGCAACGGAGCGCGCGCAGAACTGGAAGCCGCGGTTGTAAAACTGGGGGCGCGCATTGTGGATGAAACCGCGGCGTCTCTCGACGAAATCTTCCTCGCCCGCGTCGGCCGTGAACGATCAACGGGTGAGACCCTTCAATTGCCAGCCCGGTCAGTGACCTCCAACAGACCCGATGCATCGCGATGAAATGATGAGTAGCTCGAAAAACAACACCCCTTCGGGTGATAGTTCCCCTGCGAGGTCCACGCAGTGCCGGGGGCGGGCGCGCCCGTTCCCCTCACCCCGGCCCTCTCCCTCAGGGAGAGGGAGAATCGTTCGTCTCTGGGGCGTGCAATCGCACCGCTTCGGACGGCCACGGCGCGGAGATGGCGACCGAGACATCGACATGTCAGAGAGCGTCGAAGGCTGTTCCCTCTCCTTGAGGGAGAGGGTCAGAGTGAGGGGGAACGAGACGTTGCTTTTCGGGAGGTTGCGGCTGTTTCCCGCAACGATCGAACATCGCGACACCTCCGACCGAACCGGAGACTTCCCACCAGGATTATGAATTCACCTGTCGCCGCGCTCGCCTGGGAGATCTGGCGCAAGAACCGGTTCGGGTTCCTGTTGTTGTTCGTGTTCCTGATCGTGTGCCTCGGTTTCGGTCGGGTGGCGACGCATTTTGCCGCGGAGGCGTCGCGGTTGTCCTTGATGCTGCCCGCCGTGGCGCCGGAGGTCATTGACGCGAACACACGCGCCACAGACTGGCTGAGTTTCGCCGGCCAGTGGAGCGGAGTGCTGCTGGGTCTTTCGTTTCTGGTCACGCTGGCCATGTTTGCCTTCGCGGAATCGAGTCGGTTGCGTGGTTTCAGCGGAATTCCTTCCCGCCTCTTCACGCTGCCGGTGCGGACGGGCCAGTTGGTTACGGTGCCTATGGCGTCGGGCGTTTGCTTCGTTGCGTTGCTGTACCTCGCGTGGTCCCGGCTGGTGCTGGCGCCGATTCTTCCGCCGGACGTGCGAATGGCCGACAGTTATTTTCTACTGCTGTTGCCCGCGGCTCTGGCCGGGTTTCAGACGCTCGTCTGGACGCTGCCGGGTTTTCCCAGGACGCGCGTGACGCTGCTGATCTTGCTGATCGCCTCCGTGGCGGTGCTCAGCGTATTGCCGTTTTCCGAGCTGAATCGATGGCCTGAACGAAAACTGACTCTGATGGCGATTTATGCCGCTTTGCTCGTCGTCACGCCGTGCGTCGCGTGGCTCGGCGTGACGCACGTCCGCGAAGGTCAATGGCGCGATTGGCCGGCGCTCACGGCGCTGATGAACCGTCTCGCTGACACGTTCGCACGGCGGCGCGATTTTTCAGGCCCGGCCGGGGCACAATTCTGGATCGAGTGCCGACGGAACGGCAGGCTGGCTTTGTGGGGGTTGGCGGTCGTGATTTCGTTCGTCCTGGGATTGAACACGATTGCCGTTGTTCTGAACAACGGCAAGTTGTCGGAGTCATTGGGCTCGGTTTATGGGCCAATCCTGTTGTTTCTGGATTTCATCTGGACGCCGGTGTTGGGACTCATGGTGTGCGGCGACCTGGTTTCGCGCCGGTTGCCGTTGACGTCGTTCCAGGCCACGCGTCCGGTGACGGTCGGCGAACTCGTTTCGGCAAAGCTCAAGGCGATGGTCGCAGTCTGGCTGGGCGGTTGGCTGCTGGCGGTGCTCAGCGCCGGCGTATGGGCCGTGGTCAGCGATCAGTTCGATGCGTGGTTCAAAGAATTTTACATTGAGCGCGGATCGGGGATGGGTCTGGCGGGGATAGATCTGGTTATCATCGGCGCTTTGTCGCTGCAAAAGCTGGTCGGACTGTTCCCGCTGTGGCTCACCGGCCGGGTGCCCGGACTGCCCTGGTCATTTGTAATTCTGCTGATTGTTTATGTCGGACTGGGAGACGTGATCGGCTGGTTTGTCCGGCATCCCAACTATCGGGATGCGGCGCTGCTCTTGATTGGATGTGCCGCGGCGCTGAAACTGGGCGTCGCGTTCCTGGCGTTCCGGCTGGCGTTGAAACGCAAGCTGGTCAAACGCGGCTTTGTGTTCGGGTCCGTTTCAATCTGGATCGTCGGCACTGCTCTGTGCTTATGGTTTGCGTTCTGGATCGCGGAACGCAGCAACGGGGATGAAGTCCTCAGGCTTTCGCTTGCCGCACTGCTTTTTCCCCTCGCCCGCATCGCACTCGCGCCGCTGGCGCTGGCGATGAACCGGCACCGATGAACTCCGCGCCGAATCTATGCTGTCGGAGAATTGGAGCGCTCGTCCTCGAACAGGTTGAGGCGTTTGATGACCTGAAACCGGCTGCGCAAACCGGCGCGTAGGGTTGCGTCTTCGGTCGTGGGGTTCGGCGCGACGGTGGCCGCTGTCATAGTGGCTCGGCATAGAGAGCCAGCGGCGGAGTTTGCATCATGGAAACTGCTGATTCAATCAAAGTGCGCGTTGGAATTGGGGCTGTGATTATCGCTGGGCTTGCCGTGGTTTTTGTCATCACGAGGCACGTTACTCCACTGCCCCCGCTTCCCACGACTTCGCTGACCTTTCTTGGTCGCACGAACCTTCGCCCGATCGGTATTATGACCGCGTTCAGCATCAGCAACGGAAGCCCAAGCCGCCTGCTTTATGATCCTGTGACCGTCGAGTATCGCACCTCGAATGAATGGGTTGCAGTTCCTTCCGCCTCAATCGTCAACCGTGTAGGCATTGTCGCCCCCGGCCAGGCTTACGTCTTCTTTGTGCCTGGCGCTGTCACCAACCATTCGCTCCGAATCAAGATGGTATGCCGCGAGCACGCCGGGACGGAGAGACTCCTCTTCAAAGAAGAATCTTTTGTGCGCAAAATTAGCGGCGGAAAAACTGACGCTTGGCTGGGCAAACGCTACGGGGGTACGCTCAACGAGACAACTAAATGATGAAGATGACTGCAGCAAACGACAGAGGCGCGCTCTTGTTTCAGTTCAGACGCGCTTGGCCCGGGGTCGCTGAACAAACAAGTACGCCGACTCACGTCGGCGGCTACGAGGTTCATGAGGAGCGCGCACAGGGACCAATGAACGGTGGGGCGAGACCCCGTCGAGCCCTC
>QHOP01000096.1 GCA_003219345.1 Verrucomicrobiota bacterium | reverse complement strand
TCGTTTTTACCGCGTTCGTTCGCCGTAGCCGGAAGCTGACCAAGCGTGGTGGAGTGATGGAATGGAGCAACGGAGTCGTGGAGTGCTGGAACAGTGGAGTGCTGGGATGGGCTCATTCCGCTGAATCGACGAAACCTCAGTTCTCCAACGCTCCAATTCTCCAATACTCCGCTCGGTCCGCTCACTTCACCACCATGTGCGTGAACGGCGTGACGTAGGCCTGCAAATAAACCAGGATGCCCACCAGAGCGGCGAGCGCGAGGCTGTGAAAGAAAACGTAGCGGAGGATCTTGTCCTCGTGGCCGTACCAGTTTGTCGCCGTGCTGGCGACGACGATGCTCTGCGCGTCCACCATCTTGCCCATTACACCGCCGGAGCTGTTCGCCGCAGCCATCAATACCGGGCTCAGCCCCGTCTGCTTCGCGGTAATGGTTTGCAGGCTGCCGAAGAGAACGTTGGACGCCGTGTCGGAGCCGGTCAGCGCCACACCGAGCCAGCCGAGCAACGTGCCGAAGAAGGGATAGAGCTTGCCGGTTTTGGCCAGGGCCAGACCGAGCGTCGCGTCGCTGCCGGAATAGCGCGTTACGTAACCCAGCGCGAGCATTGCGGCAATGGTGATGAGCGAGAACCTCACCCGCACCAGCGTTTCCCAATACGTCCGCGCGATTTCCTTGGCGCCAAACCCCATGATGAAACCGGCGATGATGGCAGACACCAGGATTCCGGTTCCAGTTGCGGACAGCCAGTTGAGCGCGAAGACGGCCTCTTCGGGTTTCGTGGGTTTTTCCGGCGTTGGCGGAGCAACCACCGGGGGAGTGCGGATGACCACGTTGTGCAATCCTGCGACTTGCAATTTCGTCGCGGAAATTTCGTTGAGAATTTTTTTCACTTGCGGCACGCCCCAGAGAAAAACCAACAGACTCAACAATACCCACGGCACCCAGGCCCGAAAGACCTGGCCTCGCGCGTGAACCGAATCTCGATCCGAGGCGACTGCCGCGCTGCGCGTCTCCGGGAGGGACGGCGTGTCGCCGTCCCTGATTTCAACAGTATCCTGTCCCTCCCTGTTTCCATTTGGTTTCCAGAACTTGAGCAGGACGGCGATTGCGGCCATCGACGAAATGGAGGCGACGATGTCCACCAGCCAGGGACCATGATATTTGGAGACGAGAAACTGTGGGACGGCGAAAGCCGTGCCGGCCGTGAGGGCTGCCGGCCACACGCCGAGCATTCCGTGAAACCCGGCGTACGCCCAGACCACCCAGAACGGTATGATCAGCGAGAAGAACGGCAGTTGTCGGCCTACCATTGCCGAAAGTTCCTTCAGGTCGAGGCCGGTTACGCCGCTGAGCGCGATGATCGGTGTGCCGAGCGCGCCGTACGCGACCGGCGCCGTGTTGGCGATGAGCGACAGTCCCGAGGCTTGCAGCGGTTTGAAGCCGAGTTGAATGAGAATCGCCGCGGTGACGGCCACAGGAGTGCCAAAACCCGCCGCGCCTTCGAAAAACGCCCCGAACGAAAAGGCGATGAGGATCACCTGAACGCGCGGGTCGGGTGCGAATGAGCCGAGGCTGTTCCGTAGCACCTCGAACAACCCCTTCTTCACCGTGAGTTGGTAGAGAAAGATCAGATTGAGAATGATCCAGCCGATGGGGAACAACCCGTAGGCCGCGCCGAAAAGCGTCGTGGCGGCGGCGGCTTTGAGCGGCATGCCGTAAGCGAACAGCGCTACCGTCAACGCGACGGCGAGTCCGATCAGCGCGGACAAATGAATCCGAATCCGAAAAATGGCAATGGCGCTGAGCAACACGACAACCGGAAGCGCCGCGACGGTCGTGGATAGAAACGCGTTCCTCAGCGGGTCGTAATTCTGCAACCAGTGTTCCATGGGTGCTGCACAGATGAAAAGCGCAAGCGCGGTGGAAAGTCCAGCCGGGTTTCTAAATCGGTAGGGCGGGCTGTGCCCAGGCCGTCGTGGCGCGGTGGGACGCCGGTATGTGTTTAGCGGCGTAGCGGGCATTCTTTCCGGGCGGCAAGATGCCGCCCGGTACGGCAGCCAGGATGGCCGCCGCTACGCTAAACACATTCAGACACCGCGTCCTACCGCTTGGGATTCACGCTCGCGCCCACCCAAGCGAGGTAACGCTTGTTGCCCGCGATGATGGGCAACACGACAAATTCCGGCGTGTCGTAAGGGTGTTTGGCAACGATGAGTTTCTCGAGCGCCTTGAGTTTCGACTTCGTCGTCTTGAAAATGATCAACACCTCCGCGCTCGATTCCATTTTTCCCTGCCACCAATAGTGCGATTCGATTTTGGGAATCAGATTGGCGCAGGCGACGAGGCGGGCTTCCAGGGCGGCTTTCGCAAGGACGCGGGCGGTTATCAGCTTGGGAGCAGTGACCAGCACAGTTATCATCCGACCAGTGACGGTTGTCCGGTGCGCGGTCATGCCAAATCCGCTCATGCCGATGGGCACGCGTGTCTTTGTCCCTCGGTCACAGAACGGCAAACATACGAGGCGAGCGGACCGGTGTAAAGGCGCGTCGCAGCGCGCTCACGCAAGGCGCATGGTAGCGACCTCGCGCTGCGGTTTGTCCCTCTCTCTGTACTGGCTTCCCGTCCGACGCGGCGAAAGGACCCTGCCAAGTCAGGGCCCGACGGAGTCTCCACCCTCCGCAGTTCTGCTACGGAGGACGGGTCGCCTCACCACTGTTCTTAAGAGTTCGATGGTTTTGCGTTCCTCTCTATCGAGTTGACCAAACAGTCGCTTTTCCCGCAAATCGAAGGAACGGCGCGGCTGGCCATCGGGCGCGTCGTGCTCGGCGCCGTTGTGGAAGCACCAGCCGGCAGCGCCGCCTGCCAGCGCGCCGCGCAAGTCCGCCACGAAGTCTTCGGCCTTCGGATTCCATTTGCCATAACCGCGGCGGAAGGGCTCCTGGTAATGCACGGGCACCACACGGCCAATCTGCTTCATCTGCGCCAGGTATTCTTTCGTCTTTGCTTCGGTTTGCGTTGGCGATTGGGCGTCGCGCGGACGGTGCGGCGAGATGAACTCCACTTTGACGGTCTCCAAGTACTCACGCAGCTCGTCCGACGGGAGGTCGCCGCCGTCAGAGGCTGTGACGAGCAGGCCTGGATCAAGCCGACGGGCAAGCTCGCGCAGTTGTTTCAAGTCGTCGATGCTCGTGAAGCGATTGTCCCGGACGTTTCTTTCATTGCTGAGGTCAAGATACCAGTTGCGCCACGGCTTTAACGCGGTCACGACGGTCTCGACGGCGCGCCGGTGGGCGTCCAGAGTTTGCAGTCGCTGCGGGCCGGTCGCGCCGTTGCCCCGCGAAAAAGTGACGTCCACGATAAGGCCGCGGCGGTCGCATTCTTCGAGGAGCCACTTTAGTTTTTCCAATCCCTCTGTTATAGGTCGGCCGGCTCCGTCCACAGCCGCGGCGTCGACGCCGAACGCTCGCCAGTTCGCCCAGACCCGAATCCAGTTAAAGCCGTAGCGCTGCAGGTCATCGAGATCCCGGCGGATGAAGTCTTCACTCGCTCCCAACGCGCCGTAGTAACTGATGCCGTAGAGGAAGGCGGGCTTGCCATTGAGAGTGAATCGTGAGTCGCTGATTCCGAGCGTCGTTGAGGCCTGAGAGCCGTTTGCTGATCCATCGAGCACCGCCTCCACCATCAGTTTCGCCGCCTGGTTGCATTGGGTGTTCGGGTTGCCGGGACTGGCGTCGTGGTCTTCGATTTTGGAATCGTTCCAACAAACGATGAGGTCCAGACCGGGAACGACCCAGAGCATTCTCATGCCCCCATGGCCGGCGGCGACATACGTGTCGGGCGGCGCGTCCACAAACAGGCGCTGGCCCAGTTTGTTCGTGCGATTGAGCCACCAATTAAAGCTGTAGTAGCCGGGGCCGATGGGCGTGATGTTCTTGCCGCCGCCGATGCTGCGTTGGTGGGGCAACATATTGGCCCCTTTGCCGCTCGTCAGAGGTGTGTCAGCGGCGAGAGGACTCGAAACAGCCATGTCACCCAACTTCGGGTCCAGCAACTGTTTGTCGCGCCATTTGCCGTGACGCAAATAGAGCAGGCCGAAGCGCGCGAAGTCGCGGACCGAGAGGGCGAGCCTGCCCGGCCGGTCGTTTGACCCGAACGCATCGAACGTGTAGTGGTCTTCAAATTGAAGCGGCTCTGCGAGCCAGGTCCGCAGGCCATCCGTTCCGTTCGTCCTGAAAACCTTCTGCGTCAGCGTGTCGTAGTAAAGCGCCAGCGCATAGTCGTTGTAAGACCAAGCCTGACCGGGCCGCTCGACGAGCCCATAACCGGACGTTTGCGACGCCAGGTGTCGCCAGGTGATTCCCGCATCTTTGCCGTTGTTAAGGGACTTCAAACGCGGCTCGAAGTCGGCGAGCGGCTCGTCCACGCTTTTGAGTTTGCCTTCCTGCACCGCCATCAACAGCAATGTGCTGATGACCGGTTTCATCGCGGACGCCACGTCGCTGCTTTTGGATTGGTCGCCCCACGAATAGACCATGAAGCCGTGGCGCACGACACAGCCGCGTCCGCCGACGAGGTCGCGCAGTGCGTCGAGTTTTTCAGGCGACATGCCGGCGTGTTCAGGCGTGCGAGTCGCCCAGCGTTGCCCAGGATATACCTGAGCGAGACAGCTCGGCTTGTTGAAGCAGAGAACCACGCAGAATCCCAAAACGCTGAGGAGGCAAAAAGTCGGCGAAGCGAATCCGGGGCCGTTCATGACGGTCAGGCTAAAGGCAAGGTGCGGGTCGGACAACAACCTTGTGGAAGCGCCCGGTTCGTCCTCGTTCTCCTCCTCCTCCTCCTCGAAAAGCCTTGAAAGTGACGAGGACGAGCGAACTTCCTGCGATCAACGTTGAATTTTTCAAGCACTTTATGTCGAACTTTAGAGCAGCCTCGGCGGGAGGTTTTTGGCATTGATTATTTCGTCAAAGAAATCTATGAAGGATTTGACTGAAGTCCATAGGTGATTGGCGGTTCAACTCAATGGTTGCGTGAAGAGGTTTCTGAGTTTTGGCATTGGTGTGTTGACGTGTGTTTCCTTCCATGCTCAGGCGGCGCAGACGGCGCAGGCGCGGTTATTCTGCCTGTCGCTCCGCTTTCAGCCGGGAATCTATCGCGGCTTGCTGGGAGACGTCACCTTGGAACTGAGCACGATCGGCGTGAACACTCCGAATGGAGAACTGGAGCCGACCTACCCCAGTCCCGACCATGTCAGCCAGTTCCACATGGTGGACACCGTTTCTGGAGAGACCATCGAAGACGGCATCATGAATTTGAACGTGCCGGCGTTTGCGGATGCCAACAGCAACGGGTTCGCCGACTTCTTTGAAGTCAGTCAAGCCGTGTCCGGCGCGACGTCAACGGGTACCTACGATTCGCCAGCGGGTGACAACGGCCTGATCGGGGCGACGTGGAGACGTCCTGCGGGATCGAAGGACGGCACGTGCGTTCTGCGTTTCACCAGCAGGACGCTTGGTCCGCTCGGGGATTTTACGCACCCGTTTGAACTGATCGAATACACCGGAACGATGAACTACACTCCTGCTGCAACGAATGTCTCTGGCACGCTCAGCCTGACGCAAACCGGCGATGGACCGAGCCAGTTGTCGGGCGCGTTCCTGTTCGTCAAATCCGGCACCAACCGGTTTAATCAACTCGAACTCCAACCAGGTGTCTGGAGCAATGCGGCGGGAGCGTTGACCTACACGAACGACACTTTCTGGCGCGATGAGACCGTCCTGACAAACTATTTCGGCTACGTTGACTTTGACGACGGCGACCTAAGCACGCCGAACGCTGATTATCTGACCTGGGTTCTTTCCATTGACGATTCGAACGATTCCAACGGCAACGGCATTCCTGATTTCAGCGATGATATTGGCTCGGCCAACGCGCGCCCTCCATTGCTGACTTTAACGCGGGGAAGCACGGCTTTGTCGTTGAGCATCAGCGGCACCGTGGGTCGCACGCACGAGGTTCAGGAGATCACGTCCATAAGCCAGACCAATTGGTCCACTGTTTCCTCCGTAACGCTGACCAACGATCCCCAATCCGTTTCCCTGCCATTGCCCCTAGATGCGACCAGCTTCTGGCGCGTTCGCGTGCTGTGATCAGAGCGGAGTTGTAGCCCCCAAAGTGAGGAAGCGGATTTGCAAGCCAAACGCGGGTCCGCCTCATCACGTCGGCGGCTACAGCCAGGAAGTCCGGTCAGACGGGGGCGAAGTGAAACAATTGGGCGCCATGTCCATCCACGTCCAGATACAGCCCCTGGTTTTGCAGATCGTCGCCAAAACGTTGGTGCTCCTCATGGCCGAGCAAGTCCTTCACCAGCCAGTTGCGCCGGGTCAACCCATCGACGGTCAGCGGCACAAAACATTGGCTGCGATGTGGAGCCAGGTTCACGACCAGGAGATTAAAGCAATCCGGTTGTGACTGCCACTGGACGACGACAAAATTTTGTTCGGTGGGGTTGTCGGGCCAGGCGGGACGCGGTCGCAGCAATTCGCTTTTGCCGCGACCGACCGCGCTGGTCTTGAGCAAGGCCAGCAGCCGTTGATAAAAGGTTTCGATTTCCAATCGGGGCGGCTCTGACGGCCGGCGGCGGAGTTGGACCGGCAATTTGATGCGCGCGCCGGTCATTTGGCCGTGATGCACCAATCGCATTCCCGGCAGGCCCAGCGTCAGCAACGCAGCCGCGCGATGTTCCGGGAGCGATAAAATCGAAGCGATGCGCGGCTCGTCATGGTTTTCCAGAAAGTGTGCGCTGCGTCCGATGAACTCAAGCGTCACTCCCAACAGGTGTCGTTGGACTCCGGCGTGGTTGCGATAGACGAAGTAATCGTAGAGTCGTTTGTCGTACGTGTAATCAAAGCCGAGCGATTGCAGCCGCGCTTCGAGATCCCAATAGACCTCGCCGACGAAAAGGAAATTTGGATGCGCTTGTTTGACGACTTGAATCGCGTCAGCCCAAAATTCGCGTTCAGTTGTGGCGACGGGGCAGGGGAAACCCTCCCAGGTTTTGGCGAACACGTCGTTCAACAGCAGCATCGCCATGTCGCAGCGCACGCCGTCGCAGCGCTGGGCAACGGATTGCAACTGCTCAATCATCGCGGCGCGGGTGTCGGCGCGGCGGTAGTCGAGCTGAACCGTGTCAATCCAGGCGGGGAAATTCGGGTCCTTGCCGTGCGCCACCCAGCGTGGCCCGGTCGCGGTTTCGACAGGAAAAGTTTCCGGCCTTTGCAGGGGCGCTTCCACGAAGAGGTCCGGCTTATCGCTGACCCACGCATGATCGAGACCGAGATGGTTCGGCACAAAGTCGAGCAGCAATTTCAATCCGTGGGCGCGCAGTTTTTTGCGGAATTGCTTGAGGGCGGACTCGCCGCCGAGTTCACGCGCGATGGTATAGTCGCCAAGGGCGAATGGCGAGCCGCCCACGTCGTCATCCTGCCAGTCCGGCAGCGCCTCGCTGAACGCGCGGCGCATTCCCTGGCTCGACAATGCCGCCGCGCGACTGCGCGGGCCGGTCGGCCACACGCCCATGAGCCAGATGTGTGTGAAACCGAGTTGCGCCCAGGCTTTGATTTCGTCGTCCGGCGCTGAGCCGAGTGTGATGTTTGGTCCGTGGCGCGTGGAGAGTTCGCGCAGCCAGCAGCGCGCGTCGATCTCGTAAATGAGAGGATGATTCATTGGCACGATCCAGTTTCGCCAGTGTTCTGCGTCAGAGCGGCTCGGTCAAGGCGCCGGGGTCTCAAACCATTCTGACAGGAAGCGGCTCCGCGCCGTTCAAGAAGCGCTGGCAGGCTCAACTGTTCACAACCTGGAGCGCTTACGGATGCCGGCTCGGAAGTCCGTCCGCGCAGGGCGCAGCTTGGCACTACCACCCTATCGAGTCCGGTCTGCAAGATTTCCGAAGACCCCTCACCCTGTCCCTCTCCCCATCCGATGGTGGCCTTCAGGCCGAGTGAGGGGAGTATAGGTGATTCACATCAGCCTGGTGGTGGAGTCGAGTTGCGCCTGTCCGGGTATGGCTTGAAATTTTGTGGTTCCAAAATGTGGGTTCAATGGATATAAATGGGCAGTCTTACCAAACCCGGAACCAAGCTTTATGAACAGACCAGACAGCCTGCTTCAATGTGGCGTGTCCTCGGAAGACCGCGGAACAATGCGGATCGGCGAGGCCTTGGCGGCTGGCGCCGGTCGGTCTGATTGGAAGGGAGGCGTTTCAGGATGAACATCTCCGGCACCGTCAGCACAATTCTGAATCAGAAAGGGCGCCAGGTGTATTCCATCTTGCCGGACGCGACGGTGTTCGAGGCGATCCAGCTCATGGCGGAGAAGAACGTCGGCGCATTGCTGGTCGTGTCGGAACATAGGCTGCTGGGTGTGATCTCCGAGCGTGATTACACCCGCAAGGTTGCTCTCAAGGGAAAGTCATCCCGCGAGACAAAAGTCCTGGAAATCATTTCAAGCCCGATTGTGTCCGCGACGCCGGGCCACAGCGTTGAGGAGTGCATGCGGCTGATGACCAACAACCGCGTCCGCCATCTCCCGATTCTGGAAGGAGAAAAGCTCGTGGGCATCGTGTCAATCGGCGACCTGGTGAACTGGACCATTTCCGCCCAGGACGCCGCGATTGAGCAGTTGAAAAGTTACATCACAGGATTGTAGCCAAGCGAGCTGACGGCGGAACCGTTGGATTGCCGGCTCAACCCTATCTGGCTGAACGGGAGGAATTGCTCGCCTGGGTTGCTCAAGGCAGGCTGGTGCAGCCCATCAGGTAACGGTCACACTCGCGCGCCGCACCGCGACCTTCGTTGAACGCCCACACGACCAGGCTTTGGCCGCGGCGACAATCGCCCGCGGCGAACACCTTCGGGATGCTCGTCTGGTATTTGCCGTAGTCGGCTTTGATGTTGGTGCGCAGGTCCCGTTCGACACCGAGAGCGTCGAGCAACGGCTGTTCCGGACCGAGGAAACCCATCGCCAGCAGCACCAGTTGGGTGGGCAGGACCTGCTCAGTGCCTGGCACCTCCTTCGGCACCCATTGTCCGTTTTCATTTCTTTCCCATTGGACCTGCACGGTGTGGACTGCTTTCACCTGGCCATGGTCGTCGCTGACGAAGCGCTTGGCCGTGGTGAGGTACACCCGCGGGTCAGCCCCGAACTTCGCGGCGGCCTCCTCCTGTCCGTAGTCGAGACGATAAACCTTGGGCCATTCCGGCCAGGGATTATCTTTCGCGCGATCCATCGGCGGTTGTGGAAGAATTTCCACTTGAAGCAGCGTCTTGCAGCCGTGTCGCATGGCCGTGCCGACGCAGTCCGTGCCGGTGTCGCCGCCGCCGATGACCACCACGTCCTTGCCCGCCGCGGAGATGTAGTTGCCGTTGCGATGGCCATCGAGCAGGCTCCGCGTGTTCGCCGTGAGAAAATCCATGGCGAAGTGGACGCCTTTGAGTTGGCGGCCTTCGATGGGCAAGTCGCGCGGTCTGGTCGCGCCCATGCAAAGGACGATGGCGTCGAATTCCTCGAGGAGTTGCTGTGCGGAAAGGAATCTGCCCACGTCACAATTACAGACAAATTTGATGCCTTCCTGTTCCAGCAGCTTGATGCGGCGCATCACGACCTCTTCCTTGTCGAGCTTCATGTTCGGGATGCCGTACATGAGCAGTCCGCCCGGACGATCCTCGCGCTCAAAGACGGTCACCCAATGCCCGGCGCGGTTGAGTTGAGCTGCCGCGCAAAGGCCAGCGGGTCCGGAGCCGACGACGGCGACCTTCTTGCCGGTGCGGACCTTCGGCGGTTCGGGAGTGACCCAGCCTTCTTCCCAACCTTTGTCGATGATGGAGCACTCGATGTTCTTGATCGTGACGGGCGGGGCATTGATGCCGAGGACACACGAGCCTTCGCACGGGGCAGGGCAGACGCGGCCGGTGAATTCGGGAAAATTGTTGGTCTTGTGCAGCCGGTCGAGCGCCTCGCGCCAAAGTCCGCGATACACCAGATCGTTCCACTCCGGGATCAGGTTGTTGATCGGGCAGCCCGAAGCCATGCCGCTGAGCAACGTGCCGGTGTGACAGAAAGGAATGCCGCAATCCATGCAACGCGCCCCCTGCTGCCGCAGTTTGGCCGTCTCCAAGTGGTGATGAAACTCTTCCCAATCGCGGATGCGCTCGGCCGGCGCGCGGTCGGCCGGGAGCTCGCGGAGGTATTCGATGAAGCCTCTAGGATTGCCCATTTCAGTCGTCGGTCTTGAATAAAAGCGCCGAGTTCTTTGCGTCTCTGCGGTTCATTTACGTTCTCATCCGCCGCCAATGCGCGCCACGTCACGCGCGTTTTCTTCAAAGGCGGCGGTGATTGCTTCGTCGCCGCTGAGGCCCGATTCATTGGCCTTCTTCAACGCCATGAGGACGCGGTTGTAATCCTTCGGCATCACCTTCACGAACTTCGGCACCATGTCCTCCCAGAGTTGAAGGATGAAGCGGCCGCGGTCGCTGCCGGTGTAGCGCACGTGGCGTTCGATCATCGCGCGCACCTCGGCGGTTTCCTGTGGATCTTCCAGCTTCTCCAGCCCTACCATCGCCATGTTGCAACGGCTGGGAAAATCGCCGGTCACGTCGAGCACGTAGGCGATGCCGCCCGACATGCCCGCGGCGAAATTGCGGCCGGTGGCGCCGAGCACGACCACGTGACCGCCGGTCATGTATTCGCAACCGTGATCGCCCACGGCTTCGATGACCGTGTTGACGCCGCTGTTCCGAACGCAGAACCGTTCGCCGGCCATGCCGCGGATGTAAGCTTCACCGCTCGTTGCGCCATAGAACGCCACGTTTCCAGTGATGATGTTCTCCTCCGGCACGAACGTGGAGCCTTTGGGCGGGTAAAGGATGATCTTGCCCCCGCTCAAGCCCTTGCCGAGGTAATCATTGGCGTCGCCTTCCAGTTCCAGCGTCATGCCGCGCGGCATGAATGCTCCAAAGCTCTGCCCTGCGCTGCCGGTGAACTTGATGTGGATTGTGTCGTCGGCCAGACCGTTTGGCCCCCGCTTCCTGGTGAGTTCGCTGCCGGTGATGGTGCCGACGACGCGGTGCACATTGCGGATGGGCAGTTCGGCGCGAATCTTCTCGCCGCGTTCGATGGCGGGCTTGCAGAGGTCGAGGAGCGTAGTGACGTCGAGTGATTTCTCGAGGCCGTGGTCCTGATCGATCTGGCGATAGCGTCCGACCTCCGGACCCACAGGCGGCTGATACAGGATGTTCGAAAAGTCGAGCCCTCGGGCCTTCCAATGTTCGACGGCCTTTGAAGGCTCGAGACGGTCGGTCCGGCCGATCATGTCGTTGAGCGTGCGGAAGCCGAGTTTGGCCATGGTCTCGCGCAGCTCCTGCGCGACGAACTTCATGAAATTCACGACGTGATCGGGGTTGCCGGTGAACCGCTCGCGCAATTGCGGATCTTGCGTGGCCACTCCGACGGGGCACGTGTTCAGGTGACACACGCGCATCATGATGCAACCCAGCGTGACCAGCGGCGCGGTGGCGAAACCGAACTCCTCGGCGCCGAGCAACGCGGCGACGGCGACATCGCGGCCCGTCTTGAGTTGGCCGTCCGTCTCGACGTAAATGCGGCTGCGAAGGTTGTTGAGCACGAGGGTCTGGTGCGTTTCGGCGAGTCCGAGTTCCCAGGGCGTGCCGGCGTGCTTGATCGACGAGAGCGGCGACGCGCCAGTGCCGCCATCGTGGCCGCTGATGAGGACCACGTCCGCGTGCGCCTTCGAGACGCCGGCGGCGATCGTGCCCACGCCCACTTCCGAAACGAGCTTCACGCTGATCCGCGCGTGGCGGTTGGAGTTTTTCAGGTCGTGAATCAACTCCGCGAGGTCTTCGATGGAATAAATATCGTGGTGCGGCGGCGGCGAGATAAGACCGACGCCAGGCGTCGTGTGGCGCGTCTTGGCGATCCACGGATAGACCTTGCGGCCCGGCAATTCGCCCCCTTCGCCCGGCTTCGCGCCCTGGGCCATCTTGATCTGGAGTTCCTTCGCTTTGATGAGGTATTGGCTGGTGACGCCGAATCGTCCGGAAGCGACCTGCTTGATGGCGGAATTCTTCGAATCGCCCTGTTCGTTGGTCCAGAGGTAGCGCTCTGGCGCCCGACTTGAAGCGCTTCACGATTTCCTCGACCGGCTCGACCTCCTGGAGGGGGATCGGATTCTCCGCCCATCTGAACTCGAGCAGTCCGCGCAACGTGCAGAGGTTCTTCGCCTGGTTGTTCACCAGTTCCGCATAGTCCTGGAAAATTTTGTAGCTGCCCAGGCGGCAGGCGAGTTGGAGCTTGTGGATGGTCTGCGGGTTGAACAGGTGATATTCGCCGTCAGCGCGCCACTGATACTGGCCGCCAGGATCGAGCGTGGCGCCGTTGACCTCACGCTTCGGAAAAGCGTAGCGGTGCCGCTGCAACACTTCTTCGGCCAACACCTCGAGGCCGACGCCCTCCAGGCGCGATGGGGTCCAAGTGAAATATTTGTCAATCACCGATTGATTCAGTCCGATGGCCTCGAAGATTTGCGCGCCGCGGTAGCTCTGGATGGTGGAAATACCCATTTTGGCCATGGTCTTCACGACGCCTTTCACCGCAGCCTTGATGTATTTTTTGATCGCGGTCTTGTGATCGAGGTTCGGCAGCATGCCCTCCCGGATCATGTCGTCCAGGGTTTCGAAGGCGAGATACGGGTTGATCGCGCTGCAACCGTAGCCGATGAGCAGCGAGAAGTGATGCACCTCACGCGGTTCGCCGGATTCGAGCACGATCCCGACGCGAGTTCGTGTGCCCTGGCGGATGAGATGGTGATGCAGGCCCGCAACCGCCAGCATGGCTGGGATGGGAGCGTTGTCGGCGTCAATGCCCCGATCCGAAAGCAAAAGCACGTTGGTCCGGTCCGCGATCGCGCGGTCGGCCGAAGCGAACAGTTTCTCCAACGCGGCCTCCAGTCCCTTTGCGCCCTCAGCCGCCTTGAACAGCATCGGCAAGGTGATGGCCTTGAACCCTGGTCGGTCCACGTGCCGGAGTTTCTCCAGTTCATCGTTGGTCAGGATCGGATGCGCCAGCTTGATCATCCGACAACTCTCCGGGGCTGGTTTGAGCAGGTTGCCCTCGGAGCCGATCATGGTTTCCGTGGACGTGATGTTCTCCTCGCGAATCGGGTCGATCGGCGGATTGGTGACCTGCGCGAAGAGTTGCTTGAAATAATTGTAGATCAACTGCGACTTGTTCGAGAGCACGGCCAGCGGCGTGTCGGTGCCCATCGAACCGAGTGGCTGCACGCCGTCGTTTGCCATCGGACCGACGATGAACCGCAAATCCTCGAACGTGTAGCCAAAGGCCTGCTGGCGTTGCAGCACCGTCCTGTGGTCCGGCTCGTGCACGTGCGGCGGCGACGGCAGGTTTTCGAGCAAAACATGGTTCTGGTTGAGCCACTCCTGATACGGGTGGGCCTTGGCGAACCTGATCTTCAACTCTTCATCCGCGACAATGCGGCCCTCTTCGGTATCCACGAGAAACATGCGCCCGGGCTGGAGGCGACCCTTGATGGCGATGCGCTCCGGCTCCACTGGCAGTACGCCCGCTTCGGACGCCATGATCACGAGGTCATCTTTGGTGACGTAGTATCGCGACGGACGCAGCCCGTTGCGGTCGAGCACCGCCCCGATACGGATGCCGTCGGTGAACGCGATGGACGCCGGGCCGTCCCACGGTTCCATGAGGCAGGAATGATATTCGTAAAACGCGCGCCTCTCCGCGCTCATGCTCTCGTGGTTTTCCCACGGTTCGGGGATCATCATCATGACGGCGTGGGGCAGGGAACGGCCGCCCAGCACGAGCAGTTCGAGGCAGTTGTCGAACATCGCCGAGTCGCTGCCGTCGGTGTTGATGATGGGGAGAATCTTCTTGATGTCGTCGCCGAACAGTTCGGACTCGAACATGGCCTGGCGCGCGTGCATCCAGCTGATGTTGCCGCGAAGCGTGTTGATTTCGCCATTGTGCGCGAGATAGCGATAGGGATGCGCGCGGTT
>QHOP01000151.1 GCA_003219345.1 Verrucomicrobiota bacterium | reverse complement strand
ACAGTCTGAAGACGCGGGACGAAGAAACTGCGCGCCGGATCTGCCATGCCAAGAACGAGGCGCTTCGGCAGCCCGCCATCAACCTTCAGATCGCCCGTGCCTATCTCACGGCCGGTGATCCGAACTACGTAAACAGGACCTGGCAGAGCGTCATGGTCGATGATGCCGGAAGTCGTCTCAGCAAACCCTAGAAAGAGCCCGATCTGAACCGTGATCAGAACTACCGCAAAGACGATTCCTACGAGGGTGAGCGTCAAGCGAACTTTGTCACGGAAAAGATTGCGGCAGGCGAGCAGGTTCGTGCGTTTTTCCTCGGATTCACAGCCAGAGACTCAATGCCAAAGACACGAGCGCGCAGATCGCCAGCACACCCCAAACAGCATCTTCCCACTGATTGCCTCGGCGGACCTCGCGCACCAAAATCAGCGGCGATGAGACCTCAGGTTGGAACGCCACCGGAGCTGTCCTGGTTTTTCGTGGCAGGGCGTGGAGTTCTATCAGAGCGGGGTTCGCTCCGAGTATCTCCAAAGGGGTAGAGGCCTGGCTGAGTTCGTTCATAATTTTGGCTTTCTACTCTCTACAGAACGAAACTGGCGCAGCTAGAATAGGCAGAAACGAAGACACCTCGCTATCGCATGTTTGGGTGATGGTCCGCGTTGAGGGCAAACGCCTCGCAAATTCAGTCACACGCGTTTGGTTGCGGTTTTACCGCGCCGGGTACTGATTCTGGCTGAGATTTACTTCTTGAGGTATTTCACGACAGCCGCGGTACGGGAGTGGACGCCGAGCTTCCGGTAAATGGATCTAAAATGCTCGCGCGCCGTATCGAGGCTGATTTCCAGGCGCGCAGCGATTTCCTTATAGGGCCAGCCATTCGCCAACGCCTCCAGCACTTCCAGTTCGCGCCGGGAGAGCTTTTGCAACTCGGCTGAGTCGGCCTGAAAATGGCGGACCACCTTGCGCGCAATGCGCGGCGTCATGGGCGAACCCCCGGCCATCACTTCCTGCAGCGCTTTGTGGATTTTTTGGGGCGTGTCTTGGCGACGCAGCAAATAACCGATTGCGCCGGCTTTGAGTGCGTCAAATACCAGGTTGGAATCTTCGTGCTCCGTGAGCATCACCACGCTCAGTTCGGGAATGCATTGCAACAGCCGGCGGGTGCAGTCGATACCGTTCATGCCGGGCAGTTTGATGTCCATAAGCACTAGGTCGGGTTTGCGCCGGGGGATGTCTTCCAGCGCAGCCTCGGCAGTGGCATAAGCGGCTACGCACTCCCATCCTGGAGCGCGACCGAGGGTACGCGTTAGCAACAGCCGCAGGTCATCCTGGTCTTCGACCAGGCAGACCGTGAGCCGGCGATGGCGCGTTCCTGCGGCCGAGGCGCTTGGATCGGGCGTAGGGCTCATGGTTGAAGTGGCCGCAACAGCATGGAGGCGCAGAGTGTGCCCATCAGCCACAAGGAAAACGTTCCTTTGACGCACAAACGTTCACCGTGTCCCCACACGAACAGGTGCATAAAAAAGAATCGAGTTTGTTGTCCAGTATCAAGCCCCAGCTTCCTCAAGACAAGAAACGATCAGCCTTCAGTAAGGTCTCCTACGGGACACGCTTCTTCATACGAGCCGGGGACAAAACATTCAAGCCGATTCCAAAGCCCGAAAAACTCTCCGTGAGGGCGCACGCCAGCGTTACCAAGCTAGTCGTCCATTGAGCCGCACGAACGGAGCTGTATTTCTCACTCGGTTTGAGTTTCATCAAAATACCTCTATTGGCAAAGAGAACCGGAGAACAAAAGAGCCGAATCGGGTACGGAAAGGTCGTCTAGAGACGGCCAACAACCGCCCGAACGGCCTTCCGGCAAGGTGATCTCAATTATGGCGTTAGCGTTGTTTCCGAACTACTCGCCCACCGTTTTGAGCGCGGCCTCCTTGATGTCATCGCCGAGATACATGCCCGCCTCCTGCTCGAGCCGGTCGAGCAACACCCGTGCAGAGGGAATGAGCCGGTTGCGTCTGGCCAGCAAGTACGACGCCCATCGGGCCGATAACGGGAATGCCTTCCTGGACGGCAAGCCTGCGGCCCTTGCGCTCATCAATAAGCAGACGGTCGGCATGGAGTTCCTTCGCCAGCTCGATTGCCTCGGCCTCGCCGGCATCCACGATCCGGGCGTATTGCCGGGCTTGGGCCAGATTCTTTACCGTTTCGACGCGCAACCACGGCGGAAGCGGAAATGGCTACGAAGCAATTCGTCCAGCACGGCCTCGGGAATGGCCACTTCGCTAAAGAGTTTGGTGAGAATGTCCGCCGCGCCGACGCTAAGCAGCCCCGTCAGCGGCGAGGTGTCCAAGACGACAATCATCGGCTTTCCAGCGATTCAACCGTACGCAGGTCTTCCGACAGCTCCTCGGCGCCGTAGTGAATGGGAATTCTGCGCTTGCCCAATTCGCAGAGAAACTCGGCTTGAGACAGACCAGCCACTTCCGCCGCCTGCCCTAAGGTGGCCTCGTCCGAAAGGAACAAGCCGATGGCAAGATGAAGCGCCGTCGATTGCGGCGAGAGGCGCGCCTCGACGTTTTCGGGCAAGGTTAAATTCATCAATCTTTGACTTCCTCGACGGATGTTTCCAACCTGCGCTTCACGCCATTATCTTACCCCGACCGGCCCGCTTGGCAATGGCGGATTGGGCGCAGATGTCAGGCCTCGCGGTTTTCTACTTTGTCGATCTCGGCAAAAAACGATTTTGTGAGTTCGGCAACGGAAGCCACATTCCGCATGATTTTGCGTTTTTTTCATAAGCCTCTTTATACCGGGAAAACAACATAATCGTCGCTTTCCAGAGGCAAGCATGTCGCACGCTTTCTCGATCCGGCGCCTGCGCGTTTCCGGTTGCTTGGCTGAGCTTATCGAGAAAATCCAGTCCCGACGCGCCATTGGTGTGATGTCCTCCCACCCTGCCTGCGCCAGCGGGGCGGCTGCGAGGGCTTTGCGTAGATACATTGGCACCCTGATCTCCGGTTCTTCTCCGGCCCGCGTAATCTCCACCGTCACCGTGTCTACAGCATCTGCGCCGGCGGCATCGCGCATGGTTTTGTTAACCCTGAGCCAGTGACTTCCTTTGCCGTTTGGTTCGAGAGCGGCTCGAAAAGGGAAGCCATTGATCGTTCCCTCAACCATCGTCATGCCTCGTGATGGAAGCTTCGCACTCGCGTTCTTGTGCAGAGTTAGAAGGGTCCACGATCCAATCTTTTCGGTTGCCTTAGGCCGAAACAACTTGGCACTGAAGGAATCGTTGACTTGGTTTCTGGCAGCTTAGCCAGTTGCATATATTGTTACCAAATAAAATGAACAGGATCTCTAATATTTTACTTTGAACGTGGGTGAATCATCGGGGCGCGTCTTCCGCTTGTTGATAGTGCCATTGCCTAGTTTATTGAGGAAGAGAATCCGGGGTTGTTCGAGTTCAACGCGCTGCTCGGAGTTTCAATGATCTCAATTGTTTACCGTTCCACAGGTAACGGATGCTGCTGAGAATCCAGAAAACCATCACCCGGTCGCGGCGACGGCCATTCAGCACCCAGCCGATAAATGTCGAGCGCACGAAGAGGTCGTAGGT
>QHOP01000150.1 GCA_003219345.1 Verrucomicrobiota bacterium | reverse complement strand
TCATTGTTGAACTGTCCGATTTCCACCTCGCGCTTCTCGCGCTTGAGTCCATGGACCACGTAACAGATTTGTTTCCCTTCGCTCGGCACGACCGACTGGATCGGCGCATAAACGACATCGTCGAGGTGATCCACGAGAATTTCCGTTTTCGCGCTCATGCCCGGTTTGAGCCAGTCGTAGGTGCCGTTGATGGTGATGGTGGTCAGATAGACCTTCAGGTCGGGATTCATCCAGCGGTTCTGTGAATCGGGCAGCACAGCGACCTTGGAAACTTCACCGCCCAGAATTGTGTCGGGGAAAGCGTCCACGGTGATGCGCACCCTTTGCCCCTTCTTGATCTTCTTGATGTAGCTCTCGTGGATTTTCACCTTCACGGACATTTTCGTCATGTCGGGGATGGTGATGATGGCCTGCCGTTCGCGCACGGTGGCGCCTTCCCGGATAGGCTCCTGATTGCCATAATAATACATTTCCTCGCCGCCGCCGCCGTAAACGATGAGACCCGTTTTTTTCGCGCGCATAACGCATTTTTCGAGCTGCTCCTTGAGGTCCTTGAGCTGGCGAAGCTGGACATTGTGCTGGCCTTGAGCGGATTTGAGTTTCGCGTCGGCCTGCGCCAGCTTCGAAACAGCCGCCTTCCGCGCGCGCTCCAATTCGCGCATCGCCTCAGCGTACTTCGACAACGCCTCCTCGGACGATTTGTTGAATTCGTATTTCAGGAACAAGTCCCGCGCCGTATCGGCCGTCTGGACTTTCAGCCGACTGTTTTCGTAAGCAATTTCGTCGCGCTCCCGATCGATCTTCGTGACGAAACCTTTCTCGAAGAGGCGTTTGGTGCCTTCCAACGTGGCCTTGGCCTGGCCCAATTCTTTTTGCGCCACCTGCAGGTCGTCCTCGAACTTGCGGATTTTTTGTTTCGCCTCGCCATCCCCGAGCGCCTCGATCTTCGCGTATTTGGAGAAATCAACGACGATCGCTGGATGGGGCGGCGCGTTCGTCGGCGGGCCTGGTTCTGGATTCGACAACTTCCCGGCCTGATCAGATTTCAGAGGTGGTTCGGAGGCAGGCTGTGTCACCGGCGCGGGTGCCGCGGGTCTCTCGACGCCGCCGCCCAGTTCAATCGCCTGTGGCGCGTCGCTGGAATGCTGCGGCGCCACGACCAGTCCGCTGTTGGGCGGAACATTCAGTGTCGGCGGCGTTTCGGTCATGGCCTTGGCCACGCCGTTCGTGCTTTCCGCTGCCAGCTCCTTTTCCAGGCCGAGCCGGTCGATGATGTCCTGGGTGACGGTGTCGCCGAGGAATTTGTCGAAATCCATCCGCGCAAAACGCGCCTTCTGTTCGGCCGCTTTGATATCGCTGATGTTCTGGTTCAACTGGATGTCATAACCCTGCTCGGCGTCGGTCAGCGAGGCGATGGCGGTCTGATACTGGATTTCCTGCTGGACGATCTGCTTTTGCAGGTCGGACGAATCGAGTTCGACCAGCACCTTGTTGGTTTTCACGTCCTCCTCGGTGACCTGATAGCCCTCCTCGACGATTTTAAGAATCTTCGTGCCCTGGTAGCCGACGCGGACTTCGCATTTGATTTCCTGTGATTCAAGCGCCTGAATGCTGCCGCCTTCCAGGACGGAGATGTCCAGTGGACCGTGGCGGGCGGTAAACGTCGCGCCGTTGTTCACGGACTTGCCGCCGCCCTTGAGCCAGACGACGGCGAGCACGAGGATGAGAGCGACAGCGCCCATGCGCCAGCGCGGCTGCCGTCGGACAAATGCTGAAAGCTTAGTTTGATTTGGCATCGGCGACCTCCTCCCATTGACCGTCATCTTTGATGTAGAGAATTCCCATATTCACCCAGAATTGGAGGCGGGCGATGGTATGGCCGACCAGCGCCTGCGTGAGTTGGTTCTTCGAATTGACCAGGTCATTTTGCGCGTCCACCTGGTCCTGGGCTTTGGCCCGGCCGAGTTCTGCCAGGAGGTTTTGCTCTTCAACGCGGCGCTCGGCGAGCTTCACGCCGATTTCGTTTATCTCGTAGGTGCGCTTGGCCTGATCCAACGCGCGCCAACTATCGCGAACCTGCAGTTTGATTTGGTCTTCCTGCTGCTCCAGGTCGCGCTCGGCCCGTTTTTCGTTGATCAACGCGGTTCGATAGTTGTTGCGTTCCCCTTTTCGGTCCAATCCCGGATCGAGGTCGAGTCCAGCGCTCCAGTTATAACGATTGACGTCCGGTACGGCGAAACGCGCGCTGTTCTCCTCTTTGCTGTCGATGCCGACCAGCGCGTTCAGATCAAGTTGCGGTTTGAGAAAGTTGGCGGCCAGAGCGACGCGCCGGACCGAATCGTCGTAACGGTCTTTGAAGTTTTGATAGTCCTGTCGCGCGGTCAGCGCGACTTTGATCGAATCGTCCACCGCCATCTTCGGCTGGCGTATTTCCAGGGCCACAAGTTCACGATCATCCAGGACGAGGTTACTATCCACCGGCAGGCCAAGATGCGTGAGTTTGAAATCATCGAGTGCCTGTCTGTAGGTGCGGATGGCGTTGATCCAGGTGCTTTCTGCCGCCAATTCCTGCTGCTGAAGCCGGCCCAGATCGGACTGCGTCACCCTGCCTTCCTGGGCCAACGCGCGCGTCCGCTCCGCGTTTTTTCGCGAGCTCTGCAGGTTCAAATAACTGTTGCGGACGGCGTCGCGGTTGCCCAGCACGCCGTAATAGGCGCCGGCCACCTGGACGCTGAAGCTTTTGCGGAACTGGGCGAAGTCCCGCAGAATGTACAGCAAAGCGCGTTCAGCTTGCGTGAGATTCTCGATTTCCTGTTTGAATCCCGCGTTTCGCAGCAGCGGCCGGAAAAGAGTGGCGTTGGCCTGCGAAAAAGATGTGGTGCTGCGGCTGCCGGTAATGAAATGGAGGAAATCGGTCGTCAACGCGGCCGTGATGCGGCCCACATCGCGGACGAGCCAACTGACGTTGATCCCGCCCTTGACATCGACGTGCTGCGATAGATTGTCGCTGACCGCATTGTTTGTTGCCCCGCTGATTTGATCAACCGAGGTGATGAACTGCGCCGTGCCATTCCCGGAAAAGATCGGCGTGAACTGATGCCGCGCCAGTGTGAGCCCCAGCGCGACGAGGTACAAGTCTTCTTTTCGGACCTGATAAGCGCGGTTGTGTTTGACGGCAATCTCCAGCGCGTTTTCGAGCGAGAGGATGTGCGCGCCCCGCTCTGCTTCCCCGTCCCGGCCGAGAAATTCCGCAACACTGTTCGTCACCGGCAGGCCGTCCAACGAGAGTTGGTTCGTCTGCTCGACGGTGAAGCGCTCGTCCATGTTCTTGACGAGAGGAGTTTTTTGCTTGATGACGCCGTAGGCCTCCTTGTCCGCCGACTTGCGGTAATGCTCGGTCGTGCACCCGGCCCAAACCCAAAACGACGCCAGCACCACGGGCAACGACCCAGGTTGCAAAAGCCGTTTCATGATAGGGAATAATCGGTCTATGGACGCTTTAACGCTCAAACCTGTTCATTCTTGGCCAATAATTGTACCCGCTCGCCCGCCAAACTCGTTCGGGGCCGCGCAACGGAGATTGAACTCCCCGTTCAATCCGCAGTTTCGCCGGATGTTCCTGGCCGGTCGTGTCTGGACGCGCTCACAAAAGCGGCAACCGCCCTGAATTCGCCGAGCGAAGGGTTGTTGTCCCGTTATACTGTCAAACCCTCCGTTTCGGTCGGTCAAACCTATCCTGCCCGGCCCACCGCGCCTTGCCTTTGCTTTGACAGTCCGGCCCGCCACTCGTCACAGGCAAAGCCAGGAGAGGTATTGCGACTGGCGGTGGTCTGGCTTGCGATGCTGTCAAACTAACGGATCGGCAGCAAATGTAAAGGCTTGGAAAGGCGCCTCGCGCAGAAGTCACCGGAGGAATCAGCGCGAGATGTTGGTGCTGAGCAGGCGAAGAGGGAACCGGAGCGCCGGCAGCCTGGCCGCGCCTTT
>QHOP01000095.1 GCA_003219345.1 Verrucomicrobiota bacterium | reverse complement strand
TGGGCATTGGGGTCGCGGCGGTCGGCGCGACGTTCGCGTTTTTGTGGCGCGGGGGCTACCTGTTGCGCATTTCAAACTACGTCTCCGAGACGCGCGAAGAGTTGAAGAAGTGCACCTGGCCATCCGTGGACGAATTGAAAGGTTCGACCGTGGCGGTCATGATCACCCTGGCGCTTTTGGGCGCGTTCATGATCGGCGTCGATGTTGTGGTTTCTTACGTAATCCGATTGATCCTGGGTTGATGGTTTACTGAACTTATCCGAAGGCGATTCATGCAGAGCCAATGGTTTGTCATCCATACTCTGGCGGGCCAGGAACAGAAGGTCAAAGAGAGCATTGAAAAGCGCCTCAAGACCGAAGAGATGGGGGAGTATATCAGGGAAGTCCTGGTGCCGATGGAGAAAGTGGCCGAGGTGCGCAACGGCAAGAAAACTGTGACGACTCGCAAGCTGCATCCCGGCTACGTTTATATCGATATGGTCCTGGTGGATGAGAACCAACAGATTTTGGAAAGGCCGTGGTACTTCATTCGCGAGACGCAGGGCATCATCGGTTTTGTGGGCGGCGAGCGACCGGTGCCGGTCAGTCCGGAAGAGATTGAGGTCATCAAAGCGCAGATCGCCGAGTCTGAAGACACGGAAAGGCCGAAAGTCAGCTTTGAACTGGGCGAAACGGTGAAGATCAACGACGGTCCATTCCTCAACTTCAGCGGTGTCATCGAGGAAATCGACCCGGACAAAGGCAAGTTGAAGGTAACCGTCAACGTGTTTGGCCGGAACACGCCGGTGGAGCTTGAGTATTGGAAAGTGGAGAAGGCATGATTTATGGCGAAGAAAGTCGTTGGACAAATCAAGTTGCAGATCCCCGCGGGTCAGGCCAACCCCGCTCCGCCGGTCGGCCCGGCACTCGGCCAGCAGGGTGTCAACATCATGGCGTTCTGCAAGGAATTCAACGCCGCGACAAAGGACCAGGGTGGGATGGTGATTCCGGTCGTCATCACGGTTTACCAGGACAAATCCTTTACGTTCATCACCAAATCACCGCCGGCATCCGCGCTGCTGAAAAAGGCGGCTGGCATCGCCTCGGGATCCAAGACGCCGAACAAGGAAAAAGTCGGCAAAGTGACGAAGAAACAGGTGATGGACATCGTGAAGTTGAAGATGAAAGATTTGAACGCGGCGAATGAAGAAGCCGCCTTCCGCGTCGTCGCGGGCACTGCCCGGAGCATGGGCATCGAAATCACAACGTAATAATCAACCGCGGAAGAGCCGGTCGGCCCGCGGGCACTGCGAAAGAAACAATGCCGAGCAAACGTTACAAAAAGGCGCTGGAACTGGTGGACGCGAAAAAGCTGCATCCGCTCAAGTCAGCGATTGAAGTATTGACCCGGTTTCCGAAAGCCAAATTCAACGAGACGGTTGAGCTGGCGTTTCGACTGGGCGTTGACCCGAAGCAATCCGATCAGATGGTGCGCGGCACGGTTCCGCTGCCTCATGGCAGCGGCAAGACGGTGAAAGTGCTCGTGTTTGCAAGGCCGGGCGGAGCGGCCGATGCCGCCAGGGCGGCTGGCGCCGAGTATGTCGGGTACGAGGAATTGATCAAGCAGTGCAACGAGGGGTGGGCGGATTTCGATGTGGCCATCGCGACGCCCGAAGCCATGAGCGAGGTCCGAAAGCTGGGCAAAGTGCTCGGTCCGCGCGGCCTCATGCCGAACCCGAAGACCGGCACGGTGACGGACGACACGGCCAAGGCGGTCAAGGAAGTAAAAGCCGGACGCGTTGAGTTCAAGATCGACAAGGCCGGCAACGTGCACGTGCCGATCGGCAAAGCTTCGTTCACGGCGCAGCAGATCGCGGAAAACGCCCGCGCGGTGATCGACGCGGTCATCAAAGCCAAACCGCACAGCGCGAAGGGCGCTTATTTGCGGAGCTGCACGTTGTCCGCCACGATGAGTCCGCCCCTTCACGTGGACGTGCGCGAGTTTTTGGCGGCGGCTTAGCTTTCAACTGATTTTCCATCATGCGTGCCGAAAAAAAATACATTACCAAAGAATATCTCGCCCGTTTGAACGCTTCCCCCTTCTTCCTGGTGGTGGATTACAAGGGCCTGACCGTCGGGCAGTTCACCGAATTGCGGAAGCGTTTAACCAAGGCCGGTTCAGAAGTTCACGTCGTCAAGAACTCGATTTTTCGCATCGCGGCGAAGGAAGCGGGCGTGGCCGATTTGTCCGGCACTTTGGCGGGCCAACTCGCCGTGGTCACGGGCCAGCGCGACGTCTCCGTCGCAGCGAAGGCGCTGAAGACGTTTCAATCCGAGTTTGAAAAACCCAGGCTGAAGTTTGGCTATTTGAACAATCAACGGCTGGAGACGGCCGAGTTGATGGCGCTGGCGGACCTGCCGTCAATCGAAGTTTTGCGGGGTAAGCTCCTCGGTTTGCTTCAGGCGCCAGCCGCTCAACTGGCACGGTTGCTGAACACCCCGGCCACGCAACTGGCGGGCGTGCTTCAAGCGCGCATCGATAAGGGCGCTTAACGATTTCCTAAAGAAAAACAATTTCGGCCGAGTTATGCCGACGAGGCCGAAAACAGAACAAACAACAACAAAGTAAATCGTCGGCTCACGGGCCGTGAGTGTAATTCATCCGTGGCCGCGGATGACGACGAGACTGAAAGGCAACATGGCTGACATAGCGAATATGGTCGAAGAACTGAGCAGGCTGACGGTCATCGAGACGGCCGAGTTGGTGAAACAATTGGAAAAGAAATGGGGCGTCAGCGCGGCTGCCCCGGTGGCGGTCGCGGCAGCGGGCGCTCCCGCGGCGGGTGGCGGCGCGGCGGCTCCGGCTGCGGAAGCGAAGACGGCGTTCGACGTGATCCTGGCTTCGGTCCCGGCCGACAAGAAGATCGCCGTGATCAAAGCGGTCCGCGAAGTGAAAGCGGGTCTTGGGCTGGCCGAAGCCAAGGCCCTGGTGGAAGGCGCACCGAAGCCCCTGCTCGAAGGCGCCAACAAAGCCGACGCCGAAGCTGCCAAGAAGAAGCTCGAGGAGGCTGGCGCGAAAGTCGAAGTGAAGTAACTTGTTGCATCAGGGGCGGCGAGGTTTTCCTGCCGCTCCGTTTTGTCCATCGAAACATCGCATTGAAAAAAATCTCGAACGGATCGGGAAAACGGGTGCGATTGGAATTCTGCCGGCGGTTCCTGGGAGAACCCGGGGACGGCGGCGTTGTGTGTCCAGAGCAAAAATAACCGACCGGCCCGGTGCCGGCCAATAACCAGAGGTCAAAATGCCATCGCGAGCAGCAGAACGAATCAACTTCGGAAAAATCAAAGAAGTCATCGCGCCGCCGAACCTGATCGAAATCCAGATCAATTCGTATGTCGAGTTTTTGCAGGCCGAAGTCCCGCCCACCCGGCGAAAGCTCCTCGGCCTCCAGGCAGTGTTCAAAGAGGTTTTTCCGATCGCGAGTTACGACAACAAGACCGAACTGGATTACCACAGTTATGAAATCGGCGAGCCGAAACAGGATTGGTTGGAATGCTTGCGCGAAGGCATCACTTACGGCGCGCCCCTCCACGTCACGTTCCATCTCAAGGACGAAAAAGGCACGAAGGAGGAAACTGTGTTCATGGGCGAACTGCCGCTCATGACGCCCCAGGGCACGTTCGTCATCAATGGCGCCGAGCGCGTGATTGTGAGCCAGTTGCACCGCTCGCCGGGCATCGCCTTTGAAGCGACGCAGCACCCGAACGGCAAGACGCTGCATTCCTTCCGCATTATTCCCGATCGCGGCTCCTGGTACGAAGCGCAATTTGACACGAGCGATTTGCTCTATGTTTACCTTGACCGCAAGAAGCGGCGGCGAAAATTTCTGACGACCACTTTCTTCCGCGCCCTGGGTTACAGCTCGGATGCTGACGTTCTCAAGTTGTTTTACGACATCGAGGAATTGACCGTCAGAGCGGCGGAAAACCTGGACGACATCCAGAATAAAGTGCTGATCGAAGACGCGATGGACCAGGAAAAGGGAATCGTTGTGGCGCGCGCGTTTGAACCGCTGTCGAAAGCGGTGGTCAAGCAGATCGCCGAACTCGGCGTCACGAAGATTCGCGTGGTGGACACCACGGTGGACGATGGCATCATCATCAAATGCCTCAAGAAAGACCCCACGAAGAATGAAGAAGAGGCATTGAAGGACATCTACCGTCGTTTGCGTCCCGGCGATCCGCCGACCGCCGCCAATGCCCGCGCACTCATCAAGCGTCTGTTCTTCGATCCGAAGCGCTACGATCTGGGCCGCGTGGGTCGTTACAAGATCAATCAGAAGCTGGGTCTGAAAGACGGCGATTCGCGCATTTTGACCAAGGAAGACCTGGTGGGCGCGACGAAGTATTTGCTTCGCCTCAAGAAGGCCGAGGGCAGTGTGGACGACATCGATCACTTGGGCAGCCGGCGTGTGCGCACGGTGGGCGAATTGCTGGCCAACCAGTGCCGGGTCGGTCTGGCGCGCACGGAGCGTCTGGTCAAGGAGCGCATGACACTCTTCGATCAGGGCGTGGAAGCCATGACGCCGCAGAAACTGATCAATCCGAAGGCGCTCTCGGCTGTGGTGCGCGATTTCTTCGGTCGCAGCCAACTCTCGCAGTTCATGGACCAGATCAACCCGCTGGCCGAGTTGACCCACAAGCGTCGTCTCTCCGCGCTGGGGCCCGGTGGTCTTTCTCGCGACCGGGCGGGTTTCGAAGTGCGCGACGTCCATCCTTCGCACTATGGACGCATTTGTCCGGTGGAAACTCCGGAAGGCCCGAACATCGGTTTGATCGCGTCGCTGGCGACGTTCGCGCGGGTCAACGATTTCGGTTTCATCGAAACGCCCTATCGCAAGGTCGAAAAGGGGCGCGTGACCGGCCATATCGACTACCTGACCGCCGACCGCGAAGAGGCTTTCATCGTTGCCCAGGCAAACGCGCCGATCGACGACCGGGGCAACTTCACGACCGATCGTGTGACCTGCCGTTGCAAAGGCGACTTCATTGATGTCGAACCTACGCGCGTCGATTACATGGACGTGTCGCCGAAGCAACTCGTTTCGGTGGCCGCCGGTTTGATTCCATTCCTCGAGCATGACGACGCCAACCGCGCATTGATGGGATCCAACATGCAGCGGCAGGCGGTGCCGTTGGTTGTCACCGAAGCGCCATTGGTCGCCACGGGTTTGGAAGAGCGAGTGGCTCGCGATTCGCGCGCGGTCATCGTGGCGGAGGAAGGCGGAAAAGTCGTCTCGGTTACCGGCAATCAAGTAATGATCACGAAGGACGGCAAGCTGCCCGAAAGTAAAAAGCGGGTGAAACACGACCCGCAAGAAGGCGTTTACGTCTATAACATACGCAAGTTCATGCGCTCCAACGCGGCGACCTGCATTAACCAGAAGATTTTGGTGGCCAAAGGAGACTCGGCCAAGAGAGGCCAGGTGATCGCTGACGGTCCTTGTACGTCCGGCGGCGAACTCGCGTTGGGGCGCAATGTCCTCTGCGCGTTCATGCCGTGGAACGGATATAATTTCGAGGACGCCATCCTCATCAGCGAGCGAATCGTCAAGGACGACGTCTTTACTTCGATCCACATTGACGAGTTTGAAGTCAGCGCGCGCGACACCAAACTCGGGCCGGAGGAGATCACGCGCGACATTCCGAACCTGGGTGAAGAGGCGCTGAAGAACCTCGGCCTGGACGGCGTCATTCGCATCGGCGCCGAGGTTAAGCCGGGCGACATTCTCGTCGGCAAAATCACGCCCAAGAGCGAGACCGAGCTGGCGCCCGAAGAGCGGTTGCTCCGCGCCATCTTCGGAGAAAAGGCGGCGGACGTGAAGGACACCTCGCTGAAAGTGCCTTCCGGCACTTACGGCATCGTGATGGATGTCAAAGTTTCCGCCAAGAAGGAGGCGGAAAAGAGCAGCGCGAAGGTCTCTCCGGGCGAAGCAAAGAAACACGCCAGGCAGATCGAGGAGGAGTACAAGAGCAAAGCCGAGGAATTGCGCGAGCAGTTGACCGAGGCATTGAGCAACATCCTGCTCGGCGAGAAAATTCCGCTCGACGTGGTCAACTCCGAGACCGGCGAAATCATCATTCCCGCGAACCGCAAGATCACTAAGACGCTGTTGCGCAAACTGGCGCATGTCTACGACCGCATCGAAATCGACCCCTCGCCGATTCGCAATAAGATCAACGAAATCATCGGCAGCTTCAAAAAGAAGTTCGACGATCTGCAGATGCAGCACGACGAGGAAATGGAGCGCGCCGAAGCGGGCGACGAAGTGGACACCGGGGTCATCAAATCGGTCAAGGTTTACATCGCCTCCAAGCGCAAATTGTCCGTCGGTGACAAGATGGCCGGCCGCCACGGAAACAAAGGCGTGGTGGCCAAGATTGTGCCGGAGGAGGACATGCCGTTCCTCGCGGACGGGACCGCGGTGGACATCGTCTTGAATCCGCTGGGCGTGCCCTCGCGCATGAACGTCGGCCAGGTCCTGGAGACTCATTTGGGCTGGGCCGCCAGACTGCTGGGCGTGCGCTTCGCCACACCGGTGTTCGACGGCATCAAAGAAAAAGAAATCCGCAATTATCTCAAGGAAGCCAAATTGCCGGACAACGGCAAGACGCACTTGTACGACGGCCGCACGGGCGAGCCGTTCGACCAGGAAATTGTGGTTGGCTACATCTACATGATGAAGCTGGGCCACCTGGTGGCGGACAAGATTCACGCTCGCGCGGTCGGCCCGTATTCGCTGGTCACGCAGCAGCCGCTCGGCGGCAAGGCGCAATACGGGGGCCAGCGCTTCGGCGAAATGGAAGTCTGGGCCATGGAAGCCTATGGAGCCGCGTACACGTTGCAGGAACTATTGACCGTGAAGTCGGACGACGTGCAGGGTCGCACGCGCATTTACGAAAGCATTGTGAAGGGAGACAATGCGCTGGAGGCCGGTGTGCCCGAGTCTTTCAACGTGTTGGTCAAGGAAATGCAGTCGCTCGGATTGGACGTCAAAGTTGGCTATTCCAACCCGGTCGATCAGCAGACCCAGACCCCGTCGCTCTCGGCCCTCGGTTAACCACTTCAAAAGCCTAACGGTCGGCAAATTACAAAGAATATGATTAGCACCAAAGAATCCGCTCGCGAGTTACTGGGACTGGAAACAGTCAATCTGGTGGATTACGTCGGCATCTGTGTCGCTTCGCCCGAAGCCATTCGCGTCTGGTCGAAAGGCGAGGTCAAGAATCCGGAGACGATCAATTACCGCACGTTCAAGCCGGAAAAGGGCGGTTTGTTCTGCGAACGCATTTTCGGTCCGGTCAAGGACTGGGAATGCTCCTGCGGCAAATACAAACGGATCAAGCATCGGGGCGTCGTTTGCGACCGCTGCGGTGTGGAAGTCACTCTGTCGCGCGTGCGCCGCGAGCGGATGGGCCACATCGAGCTGGCCGTGCCGGTCTCGCACATCTGGTTTTTCAAATGCATGCCCTCGCGCATCGGTTTGATGCTCGACATGACGGCGCGCAATTTGGAACGGGTGATTTACTACGAGGATTACCTGGTCATTGACCCAGGCAACACGCCGCTGAAGCAGCACCAGTTGCTCAGCGAAATGGAGTATCGCGAGGCGCGCCAGACCTACGGCACCGATGCATTCGTGGCGAAGATGGGCGCCGAAGCGGTGCGCGAAGCGTTGTCCAAGGTGGACCTGCACAAGCAGATTGATCAGTTGCAGGTGGCGATGACGGAAACCAAGAGCAAACAGATCCGCAAAAAAATCGCGAAGCGGATCAAGCTCTTTCAAGGCTTCGTCGGTTCCAAGAGCCGGCCGGAGTGGATGATTCTCACGGTGCTGCCGGTCATTCCGCCCGACTTGCGTCCGCTCGTTCCGCTCGAAGGCGGCCGGTTCGCCACGTCGGACCTGAACGATCTGTATCGCCGCGTGATCAATCGCAACAACCGCTTGAAGAACCTGCTCCAGCTCAAGACGCCGGAGGTCATCATCCGCAACGAAAAGCGGATGTTGCAGGAAGCGGTGGACGCGTTGTTCGACAACGGCCGTCATGGCCGCGCGGTCACCGGCGCAGGCAATCGTCCTTTGAAATCGCTGAGCGACATGCTCAAAGGCAAGAGCGGACGTTTCCGTCAGAACCTGCTGGGCAAACGCGTCGATTATTCCGGACGATCCGTCATTGTCATCGGGCCGGAACTCAAACTGAGCCAGTGCGGTCTGCCCAAGAAGATGGCGCTCGTATTGTTCGAGCCGTTCATTATTCGCCGGCTCAAGGAACTTGGCTATGTCCATACCGTCCGGTCGGCCAAGAAGATGATCGAGCGCCAGTCGCCCGAGGTGTGGGATATTCTGGAGGAAGTGACCAAAGGGCATCCGGTGCTGCTGAACCGCGCGCCGACGCTGCATCGGTTGTCGGTACAGGCGTTCGAGCCGGTGCTGATCGAAGGCGAGGCGATCCGCATTCATCCGCTGGTCTGCACCGCTTACAACGCGGACTTTGACGGCGACCAGATGGCCGTGCACGTGCCGCTGTCGGTCGAAGCGCAGATGGAGGCGCGCCTGCTGATGATGGCGCCGCTGAACATTTTCAGCCCGTCGAGCGGCAAGCCGATCATGACGCCGACGCAGGACATTACCCTGGGCTGTTACTATCTGACTGCGGAGCCGCGGGCAACGCGAGAATCGAAGCAGCGGTTGATGCTGTTTGGATCGAAGAGCGAGGTCGTCTTCGCGCACGTGGACGGCACGGTCAAAACGCACGATCGGATTTTGCTGGCGAATCCGGACTTCGAAAAAAAGACCGTTTACGGGGATTCGACGAAGAAGGTGATCGAGACGACGGTGGGCCGTGTGATCTTCAGCGAAATCTGGCCGGATGACCTTGGTTTTCCGAACAAGGTGGTGGGCAAAGGCCAGCTCGGCGAGCTGATCTGGAACTGCTACAAGTTCTGCGGGCATGAGAATACCGTGACGACGCTCGACCGGTTGAAAGAACTCGGCTTCTACGAGGCGACACGCGCGGGCGTTTCCATCGGCATTGACGACATGATCATTCCGAAGGAGAAAACGCAGGAAATCGAAGCGGCGCAGAAACAGATTTCGGAGGTCGAGAAGCAATATCGCAAGGGCGTCATCACTCCGGGCGAACGCTACAACAAGATTATCGACATCTGGACGCATTGCACGGACCAGATTGCCAACGTCATGTTGAAGACGCTCGACCACAACCAGGGCAAACGGGAATTCAATCCCGTCTGGCTCATGGTGGATTCGGGCGCCCGCGGCAATAAGGCCCAGGTGCGCCAGCTTGCCGGCGTGCGCGGTTTGATGGCCAAGCCCTCGGGCGACATCATCGAGAAGCCGATTCTCTCGAACTTCCGCGAGGGCCTCACGGTCCTGGAATACTTCATTTCAACGCACGGCGCGCGCAAAGGCCTGGCCGACACCGCCCTCAAGACTGCTGACTCCGGCTACATGACGCGCAAACTGGTGGACGTGGCGCAGGACGTGATCATTCGCGAGGAAGATTGCGGCACGACCAACGGAATTTGGGTGCAGCCGATTTACGAAGGCGAAGACGAAGTGGTCAAACTCAGCGAGCGTCTGGTTGGCCGGTTTGCCTGCGAAGACATTGTGGACCCGCGAGATTCGAAGAAGAAGCTCATCAAGGCCAGCGAAGAGATTGACGAGGTCAAGGCGAAGGAAATCGAGAAAGCGGGCATCGAAAAGGTGCGCATCCGCTCGGTGCTCACCTGCGAGAGCAAGCACGGCGTTTGCATCGCCTGCTACGGCCGCAACCTGGCGACCGGCGGCCTCGTGAAGCTCGGCGAAGCGGTCGGGATAATCGCCGCGCAGTCCATCGGGGAGCCGGGGACGCAGTTGACGATGCGTACGTTCCATATCGGCGGAACTGCCTCACAAGTGTTCAAGCAGCCGCAGATCAAGGCCAAGTACGACGGGACCGTTCGTTACAACGATTTGCGCCTGGTCGAACTGGAGGACGGCAACAACATCGTGCTGAATAAAAACGGATCAATCTCCGTTCTGGCCGAGGATGGCCGCGAACTCGAAACACACAACGTCGTCATCGGCTCGGTGGTGGCGATTCGCGATGGCGGCAAAGTCAGGAAGGGCGAGACGTTCGTGCAGTGGGACCCGTACAACGTGCCGATTCTTTCGGAAAAGGCCGGTCGGGTGAAATTCCACGACATCATCGAAGGGGTGACGATGAAGCAGGAAATGGATGAAACCACCGGCCAGGAAGCCATGGTCATCATCGAGCACAAGGAAGATTTGCACCCGCAAATCATCATTGCGGACGAAAAGGGCGAAGTGGTGACGAACTATCCGATTCCCTCCGGTGCGCACATCGTCGTCAGCGCCGGCGACAAGATCGTGGCCGGAACATTGCTCGCGAAGACGCCGCGGAAAACTTCGAAGACCAAAGACATCACCGGCGGTTTGCCGCGCGTGGCGGAGTTGTTCGAGGCACGCCGTCCGAAGGACGCCGCCGAGATTTCGAAGATTGACGGCGTGGTGGATTTCGGTCCGAGCGTGCGCGGCAAGCGCTGCATTCTCATCAAGGACCCCCAAACCGGTGTGGAAGAGGAACACCTCATTCCGATCGGCAAGCACGTTATTGTTTTCAAAGGCGATTACGTCAAGAAGGGCCAGCAGTTGACGGAAGGCCCGATCGTGCCGCATGAAATTCTCGATGTCTGCGGTCCGCAGGAATTGCAGGAGCATCTGGTGAACGAGGTGCAGGAAGTTTATCGGCTGCAAGGTGTGACCATTAACGACAAGCACATTGAAATCATTGTCCGCCAGATGTTGCGCAAGGTGCGCATCACCGAGCCGGGTGACACGACGTTCCTGTGGGGCGAGCAGGTGGACAAGATCGCGTTCGAGACCGAGAACGAGCGCGTCGAAAAAATGGGCGGCAAACCCGCCGAAGCGCAGCCGGTGTTGCTCGGCATCACGAAGGCTTCGCTCGAAACCGAGAGCTTCCTCAGCGCCGCTTCGTTCCAGGACACCACGCGTGTGCTGACCGAGGCAGCCAGCATGGGCAAGGTGGACTACCTGCGCGGCTTCAAGGAAAACGTCATCATGGGCCACATCATTCCGGCGGGCACCGGGTTCGAATTGCACCGCAAAGTGGCGTTGAAGCCGCTGGTGGAGCCGTTGCCGGCCGAGGAGCCGGCGCCGCTGGCGAGCGAGCCGTTGGCCAGCTGACGCGTAAGAAACCGGCGCGCAAAAGAAATCAAATACTTGTTGCAACGGAAAAGTCCTTTGCTATCATCCGCACTCCGTTTGCCCGAAGGGCGCCGGAAACAGCGAAACCGGGCTTAACAACCGATCATTTGCGATGCCGACAATCAACCAACTCGTCCGCAGAGGTCGCAACAAATTGAAGTTTAAGTCCAAGTCGCCGGCCTTGGAGCGGGCGCCGTTTCGCCGGGGCGTGTGCCTGCAGGTGATGACGCGCACGCCCAAGAAGCCGAATTCGGCGATGCGCAAAGTGGCGAAGGTCCGTTTGACGAACGGCTATGAAGTCATCGCGTACATCCCCGATGAGGGGCACCTGTTGCAGGAGCATTCGATCGTGCTGGTGCGCGGGGGACGTGTGAAGGATTTGCCGGGCGTCCGTTATCATATCGTGCGCGGCACGCTCGACGCCGCCGGAGTGGAAAAGCGGCGCGTCAGCCGCTCGAAATACGGCGTGAAGCGTCCGAAGGAAGGCAAGCCGGCGCCGGTCCCGGCGGCCCCGGCGCCTGCGGCCCCGGCGAAGTAATGAAATCATTTCCGCTCGTGACGATTTAACGATTTAACGATTTAACGATCGCATGTCTCGACGTCGTCAAGCAGTGAAGCGGCCGCTGGTGGAAGATTCCAAATTCCACAGCACGCTGGTGTCGCGCCTCGTGAGCACGGTCATGGACCGCGGCAAGAAAAGCCTGGCCCAGCGCATCGTGTACAGCGCGTTCGATCAAATTGCGGAAAAGAATCCGAACGCCAACCCGCTGGAAATCCTGCAGCGAGCAGTGGACAACGTGAGGCCGCGTTTGGAGGTTAAGGCCCGCCGCGTCGGCGGTGCCACGTATCAGGTGCCGTTGGAAGTGCCCGGCGACCGTCAACTCTCGCTGGCGATGCGCTGGCTGGTTGACCTGGCGGACGCGCGCAAGGGCATCGCAGGCCAATAAAGCATTTGCGCATTTTCGCTGGTAGATAACAGCAGCCCAGGACGCGCCCCGAAGGCCGAAGCAAATCGGGGCGTTTTTGTTCTCCTAAAGTTTACATGCAAGCCGTAATGGACAAACCGAAATCAGTGAACTCGCCGAAGCGGCAGTACACGATGGAATGCACCCGCAACATCGGGATTGCGGCGCACATCGACGCCGGCAAAACGACGACCACCGAGCGCATTCTCTTTTACACCGGTCTCATCCACAAAATTGGCGATGTCGATGACGGCAATACCGTGACGGACTGGATGGAGCAAGAGAGAGAGCGTGGTATTACGATCACTTCCGCGGCGGTGACCTGTTTCTGGACGCAGAAGAAAGAAGAGGGACTGGCCAAGTCCTTTGCCGGCATCGCTCATCGCATCAACATTATTGACACGCCGGGCCACGTGGACTTCACCGCTGAAGTCGAGCGCTCCATGCGCGTGCTGGATGGCGCGGTGGCTGTTTTCTGCGGGGTTGCGGGCGTGCAACCGCAATCCGAAACGGTCTGGCGTCAAGCGACGAAATACAAAGTTCCGCGTATCGCCTTCGTCAACAAAATGGACCGCACCGGTGCGAACTTCGAGAACGCCCTGAACGACATGCGGAAAAAACTCGGGGCGTACGCTTACCCGATTCAGCTCCCCATCGGCGCGGAAGACAAATTTGAAGGGGTCATCGACGTGGTGAACCAGAAGGCAATTGTCTGGGGCGAAGGCGAGGTCCTCAACGAAGGACTGAAGTATGAGGCGACGGAGATTCCAGATCACCTGAAGGAGAAGGCGAAGATAGCGCTGACCGAATTGATCGACGCAGTCTCGAACAAGGATGACGCGATTGCCGAGCTGGTGATCGAGGAGAGGGCCATCGAACCCCTGGTGCTCAAGGCAGCCATCCGCCGGCTGACCTGCAAGATCGAGTTGGTCCCGGTGTTGTGTGGCTCCGCATTCAAGAAGAAGGGCGTGCAACCGTTGATCGATGCGGTGGTGGATTATCTTCCCAGCCCGCTGGACATTCCCGCCGCTGAAGGCACCGAGCCAGGCACGGATAATGTGGTCAAGGTGGAAGCTGACGACAACAACAAGTTTTGCTCACTCGCCTTCAAGCTTTGGACCGATACTTATGCCGGCAAACTGGTGTTCTTCCGCGTTTACTCGGGCACGCTCAAGAAAGGCGAAACGATTTACAATCCGCGTTCGCGCAAACGCGAGCGTGTCAGCCGCCTGATGATGATTCAGGGCAGCGAGCGCAAGGACGTGGATCAGGTTTTCTCAGGGGACATCGCCGCGCTCGTCGGCCTGCGCAACATCTGGACCGGCGACACGCTGTGCGACGAGGATTTTGATGTCATGCTCGAACCGCCGACGTTCCCCGAGCCGGTGATCAGCATGGCGATCGAACCGAAGACGAAGGCGGATCGTGACAAGATGGGGGAAGGTTTGCAGCGCCTGGCGGAGGAAGACCCGACGTTTCGCTGTTTCACCAATGAAGAAACCGGCCAGCTCATCATCGCGGGCATGGGTGAACTGCACCTGGAAATCATCCGGGACCGCCTGTTTCGCGAGTTCAAGGTCGAGGCCAATGCGGGCGCGCCGCAAATTGCGTATCGCGAAACCATCACCAAATCCGCCGAAGGCGAAGGCAAGTTTATCCGGCAATCGGGTGGTCGCGGGCAATACGGTCACGCCATCGTCCAGATCCAGCCGAACGAGAAGGGCAAAGGCGTTGAAATCGAAAACAAGATTGTCGGCGGCGCGATTCCGAGGGAGTACATCCCCGCGGTGATTGACGGAATTGAGGAAGCCATTCGCGGGGGCGTTTACGCCGGATACCAGGTGATCGACCTTAAGGCGCAGGTCGTTGACGGAACGTTCCACGAAGTGGACTCGAACGAACTGGCGTTCAAGATGGCCGGCATCTTCGCGCTGAAAGACGCGTTCAAGAAGGCGAACCCGATCCTGCTCGAGCCGATCATGAAAGTGGAAGTCACGACACCGGACGAATATCAGGGTGATTTACTGGGTGACATTAACCGCCGTCGTGGCACGATTACCGGCATCGAAGCGAAGAGCGGGCAAACCATCCTGAACGCCGAGGTTCCGCTGGCGGAGATGTTCGGGTATGCGACAGCCATCCGTTCACTGTCGAAAGGCCGGGCCTCTTATTCGATGGAGCCGCTCACGTTCGAGCAGGTGCCCTCGAGCATATTGAACGCCATTTTGGATTCGGCGAAATCGAAACAACCGCCCCGCAGTTAAAAGAAAGACTTGGCTACTTGTTCTTTGTATGGCTGGACAACGCATTCGCATTCGACTGAAGGCTTACGACCACCGGGTCATTGACCAGTCGGCTCATGAAATCGTGGAGACGGTCAAGCGCACCGGCGCGCGCGTGGCCGGCCCGATTCCACTGCCGACCCGAATCGAGCGGTTCACCGTCGGCCGTTCGCCGCACGCGGACAAAAAATCTCACGAAACCTTCGAGCAACGCACGCACAAGCGGTTGCTGGACATCATCGACCCCACGGCCAAGACCGTCGATGAGCTGAAGAAATTGAACCTGCCGGCGGGCGTCGATATCACCATCAAGATTTAGGCGATGAAACCGCAAACGAGCAAACGGAGTGATGGAATGATGGAGGGCTGTAGTCTTGCCCTCCATCATTCCATCACTCCGTCACTCCATCACTCCATTTCCTGACTATGCTGGGTCTAATCGGAAAAAAACTTGGGCAGACGCGCGTTTACGACGCGCAGGGAAATATTGTTCCCGTCACGGTCGTGCTGGCCGGTCCCAATCGTGTGATCCAATGCAAAACGGTCGAGACCGACGGCTACCAGGCGGTACAGCTTGGCTTTGGCGACCAGAAGGAGTCGCGGCTGACCAAGCCGTTGAACGGCCATCTGAAAAAGTTCAACGTTTCGCCGGTGAAGCGCGTTCGCGAGTTCCGCAGTTTTTCCGTGGACGTGAAACCGGGCGATGTCGTGGGTGTGAATATTTTCGCGCAAGGCCAGCCACGGCGCGAAGGGGTGGCATCGACGCAGCGGCGCGATTGGCTGCCGTTTATTCCCCGGCACAGTGCGGCGCGGTTTGAAGATGCCCGGCCACATGGGCCAGGTGCGGCGGACGGTTCAAAACCTTCAGGTCGTTCAAGTGCGGGAAGCGGAAAATATTTTGCTGATCAAAGGCGCAATCCCCGGCGCCAAGGGCGATTACGTGATCATCCGGGAGTCGAAGAAAATTCCGAAACAGGCCGCAGCCGCGAAAAAGTAACGGGCCATGAAGCTTACAGTCAAAGATATCAATGGTCGGGGCCAGGGCGAGCTGGAAGTGAAGTTTCCGCTCATTGCGGACGGGAAGGGCACCCAGGCCGTCCATGACGCAGTGGTTGCTT
>QHOP01000149.1 GCA_003219345.1 Verrucomicrobiota bacterium | reverse complement strand
ATGCGTTCAGAAGTCGTACTACCCAGGGAAACGTACCCATGCGGTACGCCATTGACGATCACGATGCCCTTCTGTGCTAAGGACGCTGTTGTACTGGTCAACGACGAGAATGCTTTCAGGGCGCCGCGTATGCTGCCGCGCTTCACCTCAAACTGTATTGGAAGCCGATGGTTGAGCCATCGTTAAGCGTAATCGTGTACACGTAGTTTAACCTGCGGGTAGATTGGCCGTGCTGATGTTAAAGATCCGCTGTTGACCACTTGCGTCCCAACGGAAGGCACTGTCGGCTGTGGTCGAGCTTACAGTCTCGTCAACGTTGTGACCGTGCCCGCGATGATTTGGCTCAAATAGAAACTTGCCACGACCCCTGGGGTGCCGATAGACACTCCATGTCACACACACGGAATTTCGCCGGGATGGTACGGCCCTGTTTCCAGACGCTTGTGCCGTCAGCGTTGATAGGTTGCAGAATCATGTGACCCACGTCGCCATCACACAAACCGCCACTTCGGTAGAACCGCAATTTTCACAGTGGCCGTCGCCGCGGTGTAAGTTGAACTGTCATTCGGTGTAAAGGTCGCTGAAAGCGTTTGGCTCCCCACGCCGAGCACGGTCCCAACTGCTGGTGTGCAGGTGAACGCGCACGGGCGCGCAAGAAAAGTGAAACAAGTAGACATCCTACACAATAAAGAGTAGTATGTCTACACTATGAGCAACCGACCGCCATCACGTATCGAATTCCTGCAGGGGACGCTGGACGTCTTGATCCTCCGCACGCTTCGGCCCGGGCCGCAGCACGGTCACGCCATTGCCAAGCACATTCAGCGCACCTCGGAAGACCTTCTGCAAGTTGAGACCGGCTCGCTCTACCCGGCCCTACATCGTCTGGAGGTCAGGGGCTGGGTGGTAGCTTCCTGGGAGCTTTCGGACAAAGGCAAGCGCGCCCGGTTCTATCGACTGACGCCACGCGGCCGCAAGCAGCTTGCTGCCGAGCAATCGCAGTGGCAGGCCTTCTCACGCGCCATGGGACTGATCTTGGATCCGGCGGATCAGGAGGGAAAATGAACGCTTTTCTTCGCAAGTTAGACTGGCTCGTGCATCGTCGGAGCAAGGAGGATCAGCTCTCCAAGGAATTGCAGTTCCATCTCGAGGAAGAAGCGGAGGAGCTTCAGGAGGCGGGCCTCGCGGAAGATGAGGCGCGGCGGGCGGCGCGCCTGGATTTCGGAAATGTCGGCGTCATTCAGGAAGATACGCGTGCAGCGTGGGGCTGGCCGCTGGCGGAACAGCTTCTCCAAGACCTACGCTACGCGGCACGGACGATTCTGCGCAACCCCGGGTTCACGCTGGTGGCGACGCTCACGCTAGCGCTCGGCATCGGGGCCAATACTGCGATCTACAGCTTCATGGATTCGATTCTGTTGCGCTCGCTGCCGGTGGCCGATCCCGAGTCGCTGGTGGTCTTGAATTGGCATAGCCGGCCGCCCCAGGAGGGCAGCAAGGAATGGGTCCACGTCATTCACGGGGTACAAGGCATTCTCTGGCCGGGCGACAAAGGCGCCATGGTCAGCGGGATGTTCCCGTACGGCGCGTTCGAGACGCTTCGCGAGGAGAATCCCGTCTTTTCCACGCTCTTCGGATACTTCAACGGACTAACCCGTAACCTGGCCGTCCGCGGGCAGGCCGCGAGCGCCAGCGCGGAGTACGTCACCGGCGAGTATTTTCGAGGCCTCGAAGTGTCGCCGGCCGCGGGACGTCTGATCGATTCCGAAGACGACCGTCCAGGCGCAGCGCCGGTCGCCGTAATCAGTTTCGCTACAAGCCAAAATCGCTTTGGAGGACCGCCGAATGCGATTGGACAGTCGATTCTCGTCGATAATATTCCCTTCACGGTGATCGGCGTCGCGCCGCCGGAATTCTTTGGAGTAGACCCTGCGGTGGCGCCGGACCTCTATCTTCCGTTGCACACGAATGTGCTTGTAGACGGTGCCGGAGCGGCTCGTATGTATGGCGACGGAAACTTCTACTGGATTGAAATGATGGGCCGCCTGCGTCCCGGCGTAAGCATGGCCCAGGCGCAGGCAGCGCTGGCGCCTCGTTTCCATCAATGGGTTGCCGGCACCGCGAAGACCGACGGTGAGCGCGCCAAACTGCCTGCGCTGATTCTGAATCCCGGCGCCGAAGGTCTGGGTAGCCTGCGCCGCCAGTATTCGAAGCCTCTGTATGTACTCCTGGCGATGGTGGGATTGATCCTGGCGATCGCGTGCGCGAACATCGCCAATCTGCTGCTGGCAAGGGCCGCCGCCCGACACCGCGAAATGGCTGTCCGGCTCAGCCTGGGAGCGGGACGGTTCCGGGTCGTGCGGCAGTTGCTTACCGAGAGTGTGATGCTGGCGTCGCTCGGCGGAGCATTAGGGGTCTTGTTTGCGATCTGGGGCGTGCGATCGCTGACGCTTCTGCTCTCCAACGGGCAGGAGAACTTTACGCTGCACGCGGAATTGAACTGGAAAGTGCTGGGCGTGACGGCCGCGCTCTCAGTGGTTTGCGGCCTGTTATTTGGCCTCGCTCCGACGATTCAGTCGACGCGTCCAGACGTCATGCCCGCGCTGAAGAATGGCCGCGGGGGCGGACCGCGCCGCCGCGCGCAGCACGTTCTGGTGGTCGCCCAAATTGCGATCTCTTTTCTCATCCTGTTCGCCGCGGGTCTGTTTGTCCGGACACTCGACAAGCTGCACTCCGTCCAACTGGGATACGCCCGCGAGAACATCCTTCTGTTCTCGTTGAATGCGCGCCAGGCCGGGCATCGCGACCTGGAGATCGCCACTTTTTACGCGGACCTGCGCAAGCGCTTCGAATCGATCCCCGGAGTGAGCAGCGCGACGCTTTCGCAATCCTCGATCATCAGCGCCGGCCGTGCCGGGGGGGCATACAGGGGGACAATGAAGATCGGCGCTGTTACCATCCAGGGCGCAAGCGTCATGGTCGCCGGACCGCGTTTCCTCACGACCATGCAGATTCCGATCCTGGCCGGGCGTGAGATTGACGACCGCGACCAAACGGGCTCCACGCCGGTTGCAGTGATCAGCGAACGGCTGGCGCAGACTTACTTCGGGAACGAGAATCCGGTGGGCCGGCGCATCACGTTCCTGGACGAGAAGCGCGATCTCGAAATCGTCGGCGTGTCGGCTAACCTGCGGTACGGCGGTCTGAAAGGAGAAGAGAAGAGTCCGATGACCGTGTTCACAGCGGCCAGCCAGTTTTCTCCGGACCGAGTGACCTACGCGCTGCGCACTGCGGGTGATCCGCTGAGTTATGTCAGGAGTGTGCATGAGGTCGTGCGGGAAGCAGATTCACGCATACCCGTCACAAACATGATCACACAGGCTGCGGAAATCGATCGGACGATCAGCCGGGAACTCGCGTTCGGGAAACTATGCACGGGTTTCGCGGTTCTCGCTCTCCTGATCGCGTGCGTGGGGCTCTACGGAACGATGTCGTACAACGTCGCGCGGCAGGTCGGCGAGATCGGAATCCGTATGGCTCTGGGCGCGCAACGCGGCGCCGTGGTTTGGAACCAGGTGAAACCCAATGACCCGGGCGTGCTGGCGCCAGCCGTGGGGATTATTCTCGGCGCCTCGGTGGTGGCCGGTTACATCCCCGCCTATCGAGCCTCGCGCATCGACCCAATGAATGCCGTCCGGCATGAGTGACGCCACGACAAGACAACGATAATGACATCGGCATTGTCTAGTAACAGTTCTTCCCCGCACGAATCCTTGGCGGGCTGTTGCCGTTGACCCTCCATTTCTGCCGCGCTGGCGGGAAATGAAGTAAACGCGCAGCTTCTTGCGGCGATCCCACAACTCTCAGCGAGCCTGCTTTAGCGAAACTGGCACTCGGCCAACCCTTCTCAGACGCCAACGCATCGGCGCGACGCTTCCATTAGGCGTGCGCGGCAACCCCGAACCGTTCTTCCTCCTCCCGCCGGTCTTCCGCTCTATACCTCGCACGACTCCTGCTGAGTTCAGTCGGCCCTTCCTTTTTCTGCCCTTATTTTCCTGGTCACTGCTTCGGGCCAATTCCTGCGTCCGGCAGCCTCGCGGCTTCTGCTTTCACGGCTCCTCACCACACACAACATGGGTCCCTCCCATAAAGCAGCCGCTCGCTTTGGAAGCAGGAGCCCTCGCTTTTGGGTGCCCCAGAAAAATGGGGCAGAAAAAGGAGATATTTTTCATGTTTAACGTATCAATTCCGTAACTCTCGTCGGGTTCGTTGGTTCTGACCTGGAGCAACGTCAAGCGAAAGGCAACGGTTCTAAGTTCACCGTGCTCTCCGTCGCCACACAGCGCTCGTGGAAGAACGCCGATGATGAGTGGAGCTCTACAGTAAGACAGAGTGGCACCGCGAAGTTCTGTTCAGGCCACGCCTGGCAGACCACGTGGCTCGCAACATCAAGAAAGGTGCTCACGTGCTCGTTGAAGGCTCTCTCGTCAGCTCGACCTACGAGCAGCCCAACGGCAAAAGCCAAGAAGTCGAAAACCACGAAGATTATGTCGTGGTCTATTCGCGCTGATGTCGTGCGCAAGCTCGATCGTAACGAGCAGGAGCCGGAGGCCCCTGCCACTTTGATGCGTCGGCGAGATGGCCGCTTTAGTTATGCTGTGGCGGCGATTCATAGACCAACCCCCTCCCGAGGATCCTAACATGCAATCTGCTTTGCCGTGCTGGCTGCGTCTAACTTAACTTGGCTCGCTCTATCGCCCATTGGCTCTCTCTTCGCCGCCTGGATCGCATGGGAAAAGACGGTTTGGACATGGACCCGTGGCCCGCAAGCAGTTGGGTTTAATTTAATGCACATCCATCCGTTCTTCTCCGTCGCTGGGCTTGTGTGCTGTGTA
>QHOP01000094.1 GCA_003219345.1 Verrucomicrobiota bacterium | reverse complement strand
TCCCGGCGCCAATGCGCTCGAACTCTCCGCGAGCGTTCGCCGCACGATGGAGGAGTTGAAGAAAAATTTCCCCGACGGCGTGGACTACTCGGTGGTGTACGACCCGACGGTGTTCGTGCGGCATTCGATTGAAGCCGTGGTTCACACGCTGGTCGAAGCCACCCTGCTGGTCGTCATCGTCGTCTTGATCTTTCTCCAGACGTGGCGCGCCTCGATCATTCCGCTCGCGGCCGTGCCGGTGTCGCTTATCGGCACGTTTGCCGTGATGCTGGCATTCGGTTTCTCCATCAACAACCTCTCGCTGTTCGGTCTGGTGTTGGCCATCGGCATCGTTGTGGACGACGCCATCGTCGTCGTCGAAAACGTCGAGCGCAACATCGCGTTGGGTTTGTCGCCAGTGGACGCCGCCAAACGCGCCATGAGCGAAGTCACCAGCCCGATTATCGCGACGGCCCTGGTGCTCTGCGCGGTGTTTGTGCCGACGGCGTTCATCAGCGGTCTGACCGGCCAGTTTTACAAACAGTTCGCCATCACCATCGCGATCTCGACGGTGATTTCTGCATTTAACTCGCTGACACTCTCGCCGGCGCTGTGTGCGGTTTTGCTCAAGGAGCACAGTGCGCCGAAGGATTGGTTCGCGCGCGTCATGGAAAAATCGCTCGGCTGGTTCTTCCATCCGTTCAACCGGGTTTTTGCCTGGGCCGGCAACAAATACTCCACCGGTGTCGGATCGGTTCTCCGCAAGAGCGCAGTCGCACTGATTGTTTACGGCGGACTCGTATTGCTCACCGGCTGGAGCTTCAACAAAGTCCCGACCGGATTCGTGCCGACGCAGGACAAGCAATACCTGGTCGCCTTCGCGCAATTGCCGGACGGCGCATCACTCGACCGCACGGAAGCCGTGATACGTCGCATGTCCGACATCGGCCTGAAGTTGCCCGGCGTTCAAAGTGCGGTTGCGTTTCCCGGCCTGAGCATCAGCGGCTTCAGCGTCGCGCCGAATGCGGGGATTGTTTTCTTCTGTCTCGATCCGTTTGAAGATCGCAAGACGCCGAAACTGAGCGGTCCGGCCATCGCAGGCGAGTTGAACCAACAGTTCGCCTCAATCCAGGACGCGTTCGTTCTCACCGTGCCGCCGCCGCCGGTGATGGGTCTCGGCACGATAGGCGGTTTCAAGCTTTTCGTCGAAGACCGCGCCGACCTTGGCTACGACGCGCTCTACCAAAACATCCAAAGCATCATCGGCAAGAGTTATCAAACACCCGGACTGGCCGGCACGTTTTCGACCTTCACGGTGAACGTGCCGCAACTGGACGCGGACATTGATCGCGTAAAGGCCAAGCAACAGGGCGTGCCGTTGCAAAATCTTTTCGAGACGATGCAGATTTATCTCGGCTCGCTTTACGTGAACGACTTCAACCGTTTTGGCCGCACGTATCAGGTCATCGCCCAGGCCGACGCGCAGTTCCGCGACCGCGCTGAGGACATCACCCGCCTCAAGACTCGCAATGCGAAAGGTCAGATGGTGCCGCTCGGCACGTTGGTGAAGGTGACAGAAGCTCATGGCCCCGACCGCGCGATGCGTTACAACGGTTATCCCGCTGCCGAAATCAACGGCGGTCCTGCGCCCGGTTTCAGTTCCGGACAAGCCGAGGCACTCATCGCGAAACTCGCGAATGAGAATCTGCCGAAGGGCGCGGCCTTCGAGTGGACCGAACTGACCTACCAACGCATTCTTGCCGGCAATACCGCGGTGTATGTTTATCCGCTCTGTATCCTGCTCGTTTTCCTCGTGCTGGCCGCGCAATACGAAAGCTTCCGCCTGCCGCTCGCCATCATCCTCATCGTGCCGATGTGCCTGCTCTTCGCCATCACCGGCGTGTGGCTCAAAGGCAGCGACAACAACATCTTCACGCAGATCGGGCTGATCGTGCTCGTTGGGCTCGCGTGCAAGAACGCGATCCTGATCGTCGAGTTCGCGAAGCACAAACAGGATGAGGGCAAATCGCCGGTCGAAGCGGCCATCGAAGCCTCCCGGCTGCGTCTGCGCCCGATCCTGATGACCTCCATCGCTTTCATCGCCGGCGTCTTTCCCCTCGTGAAGTCGCACGGCGCTGGCGCGGAGATGCGCCAGGCAATGGGCGTCGCTGTGTTTGCCGGAATGATTGGGGTGACGCTGTTCGGCCTGTTCCTCACGCCGGTGTTTTACGTTACACTGATGAAACTCGGATGGAAAAAGAAGCCCGCGCCCGGGCCGGCATTAAAAGGAACAGCGCTCGGCTCTGCCGGAGCAACAGCGGGCGTCGCCGCGGCGGCGTTGCTGATCACCGTCGCCTCCGCCAAGGCCGGCTTGCTGACCGTCGGACCCGACTACCGGCAACCGACGAATTCTGTTCCCGCAAATTACAAGGCCGTTGAGCTGGGTGCGTGGAAAGAAGGCCGGCCGCTCGACAACGTGCCGAAAGGAAACTGGTGGGAAATCTTCGGCGACGCCGGTCTGAACGAACAGGAAGCGCAAGCGGTGAGGGCCAATCAGGAACTCAAAGCCGCCGTAGCGCGCGTGGACCAGGCTCGCGCCACCGCGCGCGTGGCTCGCAGTGAGATGTTGCCCAGCCTGAATCTTGATCCCGGTTTCAACCGCCAGCGCTATTCTCCGAATCAAGTTCCAGGCTTTGGCGGCTTGACCGCGAACACCTTCCGCGCCCCGCTCGATCTGAGCTATGAAGTTGACCTCTGGGGTCGGGTGCGCCGCAGTTTTCAAAGTGCCCGCGCGGACGCTCAGGCATCGCTCGCCGCGTTCTATAATGTCCTGCTCACGCTCCAGGCCGACGTGGCGCAAAACTATTTCGCTCTTCGCGCGCTGGACGCGGAAATCGCCACTGTCACGGGCACGTTGGACTTGCGCAAAGAGCAGGTGCGGCTCGTGCGCAGCCGCTTCGAAGGCGGGATCGGCAGCGAACTCGACGTTGCCCGCGCCGAAACCGAGTTGGCCACCACCGAAGCCGAGGCGGCCTCGCTGGCGCAACGCCGAAACGAACTGGAGAACGCCATCGCCATACTCGCGGGCGCGAACCCGGCGGTTTTCAAACTCGCCGCGCTCGACGACGCCAACACGAAATGGAATCCCCAGCCGCCGGTGGTTCCCGCCGGCCTTCCTGCGGATTTGTTGGAACGCCGCCCGGATGTCGCCGAAGCCGAGCGCCAGCTTGCGTCGGCCAACGCGCGCATCGGCGTCGCCAAAGCCGCGTTTTTCCCGGTGCTGACGCTTACCGGCTCGGGTGGCTTTGTCAGCGGCGACATCGACACGCTGTTCAAATGGGACAGCCGGACCTGGTCGATCGGTCCGAGTCTGTCGTTGCCGATCTTTGCGGGCGGTCGCAACCGGGCGAATTACAAGCGTTCACAGGCCGCCTTTGAAGAGGCCGCGGCGCGCTATCGCCAGCAGGTCCTCGTCGCTTTCGGCGAGGTGGAGAACAGCCTCTCCGGCATTCGTCATCTGATTGACCAGGCCGCCGCTCAACAACGTGCGGTCGCGAATGCGCGGCGCGCCGCAGAGTTGGCCACCGACCGCTATCGCTCGGGTATCGTGAGTTATCTCGAAGTCGTGGACGCCAGCCGCGACGCGCTTCAGGCCGAGCGCGCCAACGCCCAGCTCGCCGGACAACGTCTGATCACTGCCGTGCAACTGATCAAAGCTCTCGGCGGCGGATGGGAGAACGACGCGCGACAGGCTTCGTTGCCTGGCGCGAAATCCAAATGGTGATCGGACAGCTCTTATGAGGCCGCTCTCTGAACGCTCCCTGCTGCTGCTGCTCGCGATGGTGCAGTTTACCCACATCATGGATTTCATGATCATGATGCCGCTGGGGCCGCAACTGATGCGGGAGTTGCACCTCGGGCCGGGACATTTCAGCGCGCTGGTTGCGGCCTACACGATCTCATCCGGTGTCGTGGGTCTGATGGCGGCGCCGTTCATCGATCGTTTTGACCGGCGACAACTGCTGCTCTTTGCTTACGCAGGATTTGGCGCCGGCACGCTGGCGTGCGCGCTGTCGCAAAACACTGCCACGCTGTTCACGGCGCGGGCGTTGAGCGGTGCGTTTGGCGGTCTTTCAACCTCGATGGTCATGTCCATCGTCGGTGATGTTGTGCCGGCGGAGCGGCGCGCGGCGGGCGTCGGCATCGTGATGACGGCATTTTCTGCGGCGGCAGCGGCAGGCGTTCCGTTCGGACTGCAACTGGCGCAGCATTTCCACTGGGAAGCGCCGTTTTTCATGCTGGCGGGAATCGCCGGTGTGGTGTGGACGATGGCGTACCTGCGTCTGCCGTCCGTTCGCGGGCATCTGCAAAACGGCGGCGCGAACCGGGCGTTTGCGGAATTGCTGCGCGACGCGAACGCCGGTCGCGCACTGTCGTTCATGGTGGCAATGGTGTGTGGGCATTTCGTTATTGTCCCCCTGCTGTCGCCTTACCTCGTTGCGAACGTCGGATTGCCGGAACGCGATTTGTTCCTCGTCTATTTCACCGGCGGCGTGCTGACGGTGTTCACCGCGCCACTGATCGGCAGGCTGGCTGACCGGCTCGGACGCTTCCGTGTTTTCACCAGTCTGGTTGCCGTCGCGTCCGTCGTGACGCTGGTCATTACACATTCGGGCCGGCTTCCCCTCTGGGCGGTGCTGGTTCTAGGCGGTTCGTTCTTTGTGTTCGCCAGCGGACGATTTGTGCCGGGCCAGACCATCATGACGCTGGCCGTGCCTGCTTCGCGCCGCGGCGCGTTCATGAGTTTGAGCGGTTGCGCGCGCGATCTCGCTATGGGCGTCACCTCGGGCATCGGCGGCTGGATCGTAACCAAAGAACCGTCGGGGCTATGGGCGGATTTTCACTGGCTCGGCTGGATCGCTGTGGCTGCCGGTCTGGTCAGTGTCTGGCTCGCGAGCCGCGTGCGCGTCAATGAGTCGGACGCGCTGGCGCTGAGTCCATCAAGCCATCCGACAACAACGAGCACACTTTCTCTAAACTCACAACTATCAATCGAAAACTGAAAATGAAACTGACTATTGAAATCAACGAATTGAACTTCGAAGCCGAAGTTCTCAAATCAACGCAACCCGTCCTGGTGGACTTTTGGGCCGAATGGTGCGGGCCGTGCAAAATGCTCGCGCCGGTGTTGGATGAAATCGCCACTGAGCAAACTGGCAGGGTGAAAGTCGCCAAAGTCAACGTGGACGAAAATGCTGCATTGGCACAGCGCTATGGCATCCAGTCGATTCCGACTCTGCTCTACTTCGCCAACGGCGAAGTGCGCAACACAACCATCGGCGTCGTCAGCAGGAAACGGATTGTGGACACCCTCGATGCGCTCGCCGTCGCAGCCTGATCTCACCAACGTTGAACCCACAGGAAATGATTCATTCAATTATGAATCTCCAACTCGAAAACAAACTCGCGCTCGTCACGATCAATTTCTTTTGCGCCGCTCCCAACGCGCTATCGGTTTACCTGATCGGTGACTTCAACGATTGGAATCGCACCTCCCATCCTATGGAGAGGCAGACAGATGGTTTCTGGCTCCTGCAGGTGCCTTTAAGCCACGGCCACCACCTCTATCAGTTTCTCGTGGACGGCGAACCGATGCTCGACCCGAAGGCCATGGGCGTAGTCCGCAATGATTGGAATGAGCCGGCTTCGCTCATCGCCGTCAGCTAAACCTCCGCTCTTTGGATAAAGCACATCGTGATCGTGAAAAAGCCCGGAAGCGGTTTCATAAGTCCAGGCACGGTGAGGCCCAGGACAAGCCCTGAAGTTGATGAGGGACCCGGCTCGCGGGGACGCACGCTCCACCTGATGAATGCAGTTCTATGAACATCAACTACCACAAAGCCGGCGGTAGTCGCCATTCCAGGCGATTGTTTGTTCTGGTGCACGAATTTAACTTCGCCACTTTCCCGGTGCGCCCGCGACATCCGGGGCGGGCGCAAAGCAGAGCGTCTCAGAACCAACGTCGCGTCGTGCGGCTTCAGCGGAAAGGAATCCAGCCATGCCAACACTTCTCTTCGTGATCATCGTTTGCATTGTCTTTTTCGGCCTCGTCTGGCACGACCGTCCTTCAAAACGCCCGTAGCGGTTTCCATTCGGTTCAAACCGTGAAACAGGCGCGAAGTACACCAAAGAAACGCGGCACGTTGGAGCGGCAGCCAAAATCGAGGATCGCACCCGATCCTTTCGCTCTCCTTCCGAATGGCAGAAGGTGACCGGAGGGGGCGAGACGTCAGCCGAGATTTCTTTTGCGGCATCGATGACTGAGCCAGGACATGGCTCTGCTCAAACGGGCTGCCTCACCACCAGTTGAAATTGATATCCGGAAGCGTGCTGATCCAGCCGTCCATTTCCTTTGGAAAACGATAGTTTTCTACGTGACTGTCGCCGAACAGCATGTCTTCGTAGCGCTTGCCTTTGTAATTGTGCCAGACCGTTCGCTTGTCCGTGGAGGACCGATTCGCGTGCCAGGGCCAGTCCCCCTGAATAACTTTGGTCACCGGCCGCAAGGCGAAGCGCGATTCCTTGTTCGGAGTTGCCTGCAGCGTTCCGCGCGCCGCTTGGGAATCGCCGGTCACTTTTTCCACGCGGAACGCGTCGTTCGCCCATTCGACGAGGTAGCTGTTGCCCCAGCCCTCCCAACACGTTTTGACCTGCGTGTTTAATGCATCGCCATGGTCCGCCGGGCAATGGAACACTTCGACGGCGCCAACATACCTGTTCAATGGGCGGTTTGTTTCCGGCACGCGGCCGCCGTAGTACGCCGCGTTTCCCGAGACGTTCGCGTTCGTCCAATACTTGCCTCCGACAGACGCCCAGCCGTCGTGGACTGGGTATGAGTCAATGTGATCGTCGGCGTACAATTTGTAAGCGATGCCGATTTGTTTTTGGTTGCTCATGCATTTAATTTTAAGCGCCTCGGCCTTGGAACGGGCCAAAGCTGGCAACAACAACCCGGCCAGAATCGCGATGATGGCGATGACAACCAACAGTTCGATCAAGGTAAACGCTGCCCCCAGGTCTCCCAGGGCAGACCCTGCGTCCAGTCTTTTGTGGAAAGCTCGCATGACTGGTGAAGGCAGGAGCTTATCCGAAGCGCTTCACGGATTCAATTGAAATCAACCCAACCGATTGAACACGCCGGCCCTGAGGCGCATCTCGGCACTACCACCCTCTCGAGTCCGGTCTGCAAGATTTCCGAAGACCCCTCCCCCCATCCGATGGGGAGAGGGTGGCCTTCCGGCCGGGTGAGGGGCGCACACCCAAGGGAATGATAATTGCAGGATGCGCCCGGACTTCAAGCAAGCTACGCTCGCGTGATGAAGTCATTGACCGAATATCTGTGGTTCGAAATTCCTGACCGCCGCGGCTTTGTCAATATCACCAACACAGTCGAAGAACTCGTGCGGAAAAGCGAAGTCAAAGAGGGGCTATGCCTGGTAAACGCCATGCACATCACACCGCCAGCGTCTATATCAACGACGCCGAGGACGGGTTGCTGCACGACTACGATGTTTGGCTGGACAAACTCGCGCCGCACGCGCCAGCGTCGCAGTATCAGCACAACCGCACGGGCGAAGACAACGCAGACGCTCATCTCAAGCGCCAGATCATGGGCCGCGAGGTCGTCGTCGCCATCACCAAGGGCAAGCTCGACCTTGGCCCGTGGGAACAGATTTTTTATGGCGAATTTGACGGGCGCCGGCGGAAGCGAGTGTTGGTAAAGATTATTGGCGAGCAGGCAGCCGCACCTGCGCGCGGTGGTTGAACCTTCGCGGGCCGGATCGAAGAGATGTCACCGAGAAATCAGGCCGAGCAGATCAGCGCGATGGACTGCGCCGTAGGAACGGCTGTCCTCGCTGGCCGACCGGTTGTCGCCCAGCACGAAATAACAATCCCTGGCAATCGCATAAGTGCGGTTTCCCCATTTCCTGGGCAAGGTGAAAGTCGAGGAAGGCAAGTAAGCCTCCGGCAATGGACCGCCGTTGATATAAACCTGTCCGCCGCGCACCTGAACGGAGTCCGACGGCAGGCCGACGACGCGTTTGACCATCAGTTCCGCCCTTTCCCGGTCACGGATCACCACAATATCGCCCCGATGGTAGCCTCGGAACAGCGGCAGCCAACAATTGACCAGGCAACAGTCGCCGGGCTTCAAGGTCGGCGTCATGCTTTCCCCCTCGACTACCACCGCGGTGAGCACGAAGCGGTGAACGAGCAGGAAGACGATGGTGGACCAGAGCAGCGTGCACAAAAGGATGTAGCCTGTCCGCGTCTCCGGCTGGATCCGGCTCAGGCCCCGCTGTGCGCCGTTAACACCGTTCACTTCCCGGCTTTGAAGTTCCATACTGTCTTACGTCCCCAAAGCACCTCTCCGCTTCGGGTTTTCTCGACGGAGGTCCGTTCCGCAGATTCAGTGCCACGGCGATGCGGTCGGCGATAACCACCTTGCTCACCAGGAATCCCGCATTGAGTCTGGACGGCAGTAATTCGATCGTTCAAGTCGCATTGGACCTGCAATGCAAATGCTTTCCGTATTGAACGCGTGCTCTCACTTTGGCATAACTGCCGGCCATGCACGATTTCCACTACGTGGCCGGCGATCTTTATTGTGAGGGAGTTCCGATCGCATCGCTCGTCAAAAAGTTCGGCACGCCGCTTTACGTCTATTCGCAGCGGACGCTGACCGGCCATTTCCAGAAGCTCGACGCCGCGCTGGCGCCGCTCGACCATCTCATCTGCTACTCGGTGAAGGCCAACTCCAATCTCGCGGTGCTGCGCGCGCTCTCCAATCTCGGCAGCGGTTTCGACATCGTGAGCGAAGGCGAGCTCCGCCGCGTCATTGCCGCCGGCGGTTCGCCGAAGAAATGCGCCTTCGCGGGCGTCGGCAAGACCGAAGCAGAGATTGAGTTCGCCCTGCGCCGAGGGATTTATTCGTTCAACGTTGAAAGCGAGCCGGAGTTGGAGCGCATCAATCGCGTGGCCGGGCGGCTGAAAAAGGCCGCGCCGGTGGCCGTGCGCGTCAACCCAAACGTGGCCGCGGGCACGCACGCGAAAATCACCACCGGCACGTACGAAAACAAATTCGGCATCGCCTTCGAGCTGGTGGAGGATGTCTATGCCCGCGCGAGCAGGCTGAAAAACCTGCGCTTGCGCGGGCTGCAGATGCACATCGGCTCGCAGCTCACCGAAGTGAAGCCATTCGAGTCGGCGGTGCGCAAGGTCGTGCCGCTGGCCGAAAAGCTCGCGGCAAAATATCCATTTGAATTCTTCAGCATTGGCGGCGGACTCGGAATTGTTTATCAGCCCGCCTTGGCCAGCGGCGGAGCAGACTGGTGGCAAACGCCGAAAGCGAAGGACATTCTCACTCCCGCCAAATACGCGGCTACACTGGTGCCGCTGCTGAAGTCGCTGCACCTCCGGATTCTTATCGAGCCGGGCCGGTTCATCGCCGGCAACGCGGGAATCCTCGTCACGCGGGTCGAATATGTGAAGCGCACCGGCCGGAAGAATTTCGTCATCGTGGATGCCGCGATGAACGATCTGATCCGACCGGCTTTCTACGATTCGTATCATGAAATCGTTCCGTTGAGGCGCCGGAACGGTCCGATCGTTGCAAGCGACGTCGTAGGGCCGATTTGCGAATCGGGTGATTACTTCGCAAAGAACCGTCCGCTGCCGAAGGTGGGCGAAGGGGAGTGCCTGGCGCTGATGAGCGCCGGCGCGTATGGTTTCGTCATGGCGTCGAACTACAACACCCGCGCGCTGGCTGCCGAAGTGCTGATCCACGGCAACAAATCCGCAGTCGTGCGCGATCGCCAGAGCCTGCCGGAAATCTGGAAGGATGAAAAACTCCCGGCGTGGTTGAAGTAATTCTTGATCGGGCAGCCGTTACCCGAAAACGGCTCTGCAAGCGGGCGTAGCCGCCGAGGTAACGAGGCGGAAACCTTGTTTCATCAGAAATCCGCCTCCTCACGTCGGCGGCTACAGTGGTTCGCTGACTTCTCGCACTACCGCGAGGCGAACCCCAATGGCCCCGCCACGGTCTGCATCGCGGCAATGACGTGATTGATGTGATCGTCGAGCGGCAGGCCGAGTAATTGGGCGCCTTTCTCGATGTCTTCGCGTTTCACGGCGGCAGCGAATGATTTTTGTTTCATCTTTTTTTTCACGCTGCTCGCGCTCATGCCGGTCAGCTTTTCCGGACGCACATAAGCCACCGCGGTGACGAACCCGCAAAGTTCGTCCACGGCAAACAGCGTTTTGCGAAGCGGGCGGTCCAATGGATATTCGTCCTGATTCCATTCCGCGTGCGAAAGAATCGCGCCGACGATTTCGTCGTCCGCGCCGCGCTCGCGCAGAATCTTCGCACCTTCGCGCGTGTGCTCCGGTGGATTCGGCCAGCGCTCGTAATCGAAGTCGTGAATCAAGCCAGTCGCACCCCACGTCTCAACGTTCTCGCTGAAGTGCGCCGCGTAATGCCGCATGGCGGCTTCGACCGCGAGCGCGTGTTTGATCAGCGACTCGGACTTGGTGTGTTCGTTCAGCAGGTTCCAGGCTTCGTCGCGTGTCATGGCTGTTTCCGGTTTCGTTTGGGATATAACGTTGGCTGCGGCGAGTCAAAGGTTATAGCATGTATATCTTTGCCCCGGACGTGCAGGCCGCGTTCCCTCACCCGGCGATTGGATTCGTTCAACAATCCGTTAACATGGCCCGCATGAACGATGGCGACGACGCTAACGACGGCAGGGAGCCAGTCGAACTTCCCATCGACGGCGTTCTGGATTTGCACACGTTTCGTCCGGCTGATGTCAAAGGGGTCGTCAACGATTATCTTGCCGAGTGTCGGAGGCGCGGAATTCTGCAAGTGCGAGTCATCCACGGCAAAGGGATCGGCCAACTGCGCCGGACAGTGCATTCGATTCTCGCAAAACATCCGAATGTGGTCTCATTTGCCCTGGCCGGTGAAGCCTACGGCGGTTCCGGGGCGACGATTGTCCATTTGAGGTAGTGTGTATTCTCATCGAGGAGGGAGAGATTCCCCCGAAACGATTCGCGTTGAACGCCTGAACCGTAGCCGCCGACGTGAGTCGGCGCTAATCCTTTGGCGTGAAAGCAATCAAGTGCGCCGACTCACGTCGGCGGCTACGAGGTTCATAAGGGAGGGTGGTCCAGCAGTCGCGGGACCGATGAGGGGAGTGGCCGCACGCGAGGTTGATTGGAAATTGCTTCTGAGAACCACTCAAAACAGCATAAGGATTACAGCAATCCTGGCGCTTGGAAGAACCAGAGCCTCCTGACGTCGGCTGCTACGATATTCAGGAGTCAGCGTCGCGCCTCGGTCAGACGGCGAATCTCGGCGTAACGGAAACAACCCACAACGTGGTCGTTGACCATACCGACGGCTTGCATCATCGCGTAACAAATGGTCGAACCGACAAATTTGAATCCGCGTTTGAGCAAATCCTTGCTCATGGCGTCGGATTCCGGCGTGCGCGCCGGAACGTCTTTCAGCGAACGCCACGAATTCTGTTTTGGTTTGCCGCCGACGAATTGCCACAGGTAAGCGTCGAAGCTGCCGAATTCTTTCTGCACCGCCAGGAAAGATTTGGCGTTCTGGATTGCGGCGGCGATTTTGAGCCGGTTGCGGACAATACCCGCGTCGGCAAGGAGTTGTTTCACTTTGCGCGCGTCGTAACGGGCGACCTTCGTCGCGTCAAAGTTATCGAAGACTTTGCGGTAATGCTCGCGCTTTTGGAGAATCGTGCTCCAGCTCAAGCCGGCCTGCGCCCCTTCGAGAATGAGAAACTCGAACAGCGTCCGGTCATCGTGCACGGGCACGCCCCATTCCTCGTCATGGTAGCTGATCCATCCTTTGCGATACTCGGTGCGCAAGTACTGGTTCGCTTCCGGCACGTTCGTTACTTTCAGTTTGTTCGATTCCCAGAGAATCTTTTTGCCGACGCGCAGCGCCACGTCACCCAGCAGCACCGCCTCGGTCATCGGCCCCGAGTAATCGAAGTTGGACAGCGCTTTCGGCCCGCCTTTGCACGCGTTGAGCCATTCCTGATGATGATTGCGCTCGAAGCCGGGTGGCTTCGGCAACGTCTCAGGAATGTCCTTGAAATCTTCGACTTTCGCGCCGGACAAAAACTTGCCCGCACCCCAGTAATTCGGCACGTAAAGTGTGTCCTTATCGCCGATCAGGATAATGCCGTTGCTCGACAACTCGGTGTCTTTGACCAGTTCCGGTGAAGGCTGTTTGCCGCCGTCATACCACGTCATTTTCACAGGTGCTCGAGCGCCGTCGCCGGGAAATTCGTAAGCGATGATGGACCAGAGCGGCGCGGTCTCGTCGTTCACTTCGGAAGATTGCGCTTCGAGGCTGGCCGGCGGGCCGAGCCTGAGCGAGAAGAAAGCGAGGTCCATGCAGTGACAGGCCATGTCGCCGAGCGCGCCGGTGCCGAAATCCCAGAAACCGCGCCATTTGAACGGGACGTAAGCCGGGTGGTATGGCCGCCAGGGTGCGACGCCGAGCCACAGGTCCCAATCAAGTGTCGGCGGCGCCGGCGGGGTGTCCTTCGGTCGTTCGATTCCCTGCGGCCACCAGTTGTTGGGCCGGTCGGTCCAGACGTGAACCTCGCTCACCTTGCCGAGCACGCCGCTTTGGATCAGTTCGACAAGGCGGCGCGTATGTGAATTGCAATGGCCCTGGTTGCCCATTTGCGTTGCGACTTTGTGCTTGCGCGCGACCTCGGCCATTTGCCGGGCTTCATACACCGTGTGCGTGAGCGGTTTCTGGCAATAAACGTGTTTGCCCATTTTCATGGCCAGGAGCGCGGCCGGCGCGTGCATGTGGTCGGGCGTGGACACCGTCACCGCGTCGATGCGCTTGCCTTCCTTCTCCAGCATCACGCGGAAATCTTTGAACCGTTTCGCCTGCGGATATTTTCGGAAGGAACCGGCGGCGTTGACCTCATCCACGTCGCACAGCGCGTAGATGTTTTCGTTGTCCACGTTTTCAACGTCGCTGGCGCCTTTGCCGCCCACGCCGATGCCGGCGATGTTCAACCGATTGTTTGCGCCGAGCACGTTTCGGGTGGTCACGAACGGAAAAGACAACGCGCTGGCGGCGAGTGCGGTGCGTTTGACAAACCGGCGGCGGGTGAGGGAATGGGTATTCATGGGAGGTGACAGCATTTCAATACATGCGTTTATTCTTTGACGCGAACAGGGTCAAGACTCTCCTTTTGGCGTGCTCCTTTGGGCAGGGGCAACATTACTGTTTACTCAGATATTCCACCGACCGGCGAATTTAAGGATAACCCAAACGTCATTGATGTATTTCAATCTAACCACCTCTCCGCCGATACGTGTTGCACCTGGACCGGGAAACGCGCCCGTCCATACTTCAACCTCTTCGTTGGAGATTTTCCGTATTGAGGCAGCACAGTGCTCGATGCCGGGGATTCGTAGAATCAATTCAAGAATCTTGGTGATTTGACCATCTGTCAGTTTGCCTGTGATCCCATGTATTTTTTCGCGAGCGGCGTCGATCTGGCTTGCATCAGGCTTCGGAAGCAGAGGAAGGACCGGAGAGGCTGGCCATCCAACGATGAAGTCCCACTCTGAAAACCCGGATATGTCAAACACCTCCCGCAAGGTCCAATCCTGATCTTGCTTTCGGAAGGTGAGATAGCGGTGTGGTTTTACGGCTTCGTAATCACCTGTGCCGATGTAGAGCAAATTAGTTTGGACAATAATCGAAGTGATCTTAGGCGCCAATCCTCGAATACTTCGCGCTTCATTTACGACCTGAATGAGTTCTGCGTCGCTAATGTGGCCTCTGATTTGGACTGTTTGCGGCAGAGGGATGAGTGGCTGCGGTGCGAAAGTGGCACGGATGTATCCTCGTTTCTTGTTTCGATCACTGATAGATGCAGGCCACCATCTCCCGGCCGATTTCAAAAAGCTTAGAATCGGTCCGTGGACCTGAAGGAAAGGAAACCCGGATTGGATTTGGATTTCATCGGGAGCGATTCTCTGAATTTGTGATACTCCAAAAGGAATGACCGTTCTTCGGGTAACTTGATTGTCTGCTTGAATGAAGGCAATTTCAATATTGCGTTCGGGAAAATAAGGTTCCGCCCGGCAATACCGCGGTAAAATCTTCAGCAGATCCTCGTCTTTGACCTCACCAATTATCCGATAGGGCAGATAAAGCGGGGGATAAGGCGGCTCACTTCCGAGAGAGGCAATTCCTTTCTCTGAGAAAGCTGTGACGCAAAACGAATCAGGGCGACCCTCAATTCCATTTGGTCGTTTGTATTGGAAATTGAAGTTTATCGCGGTACCGTCCTGGAAACGATTGACCCGCATTACGTAATCCTTAAACAGAAACGGGCCGCCGACGTGCTCGATTCCGTCGATTGAGTTCCACTCTTGTAGTCGCTCCTCGGCGATGGCTTTGACCTTATTCACTATCGCATCCTCGCCTGCCGAAACAATTCCGGCCATCCGAGCGCTCGCAAAGAGGATTGCGAAAATCCACTGCGAAACAGGAATCGGCCTGAAGATCATGTCGGAATCTCACGCTTATCCAGGGCTGGTGCAATTGAATTTTGATACTTGCCCGGACCGCAGGCCCCTCCAAGGGTCCAATGCGTAAGAACATTTGAAACATTCGCGGTGTGACAATTGTCAATTCACTTCGTATGCTCCTCGGCATGGTGAGGCACGTGGCAGCTCAGCGGTTTGGGTTGGCAACATTGACTTTGCTCGTTGCCTGCAGTGTCAATGGTGCCGTACCACCGGCTCCCGAGCCTGCGAGCCCGGCCGCGACAAACGCCGTCGCGATCCCGTTCGAATTCGTAAGCGGACGGATCCTGGTCGCTTCGCGCGTCAACGATGCGCGGCCCGCGTCGGTCATGCTCGACACCGGTTATTCGATCAACATGCTGAGTCGGGAGCTGGTCGAATCACTGGAATTGAAGCGGGTGGGGCGTATCACCGTCGTCGGCGTTGCCGGTGAGGAACGGGCGGACGTGTTCGAGGGGGTCAAGTTCGATCTGGCGGGCGCGACGTATTCGCCGCATCGTGTGGGCGCGTTGCCGGCCAGTTACCAAAGTCACTGGCGCAAAAGGGACGGCGTGCTTGGCGAAGGCGTTTTCAAACGGTTCGTCATCGAAGTTGATCCGAAGGCGAAAGAAATCCGACTGCGCGAACCGGACACGTTCCGCTATTCCGGAGATGGCGAAGTCATCCCGCTGAAATTCAAACAGACGACGCCGATTGCGGAGGGCGCGGTTATCATGCCGGACCGCGACCCGGTTTTGGGCCGGTTTGAAATCGACACCGGTTGCGACGGCGGGCTGTGTCTCGGCAGCGATTTCGTCGAGGCGAACCATTTGTTGGGATCGACGGGGAAAACGGAGAGTAGCGACCGCCGCGGCCTGGGTGGCGGCGCAAGAACCCGAATCGGCCGTGTGCCGAAGTTCCGTCTGGGCAGTGAGGTGATCGAAAGACCGCTGACTAATTTTTTTCTCGAAGGTTCGCCGGTGGATGACGGTGATTCTGGAACGGATCGAGTAGCGACAGTTTTCGGCAGTCGGAGGGGCGAGCTCGGCGCGCACCAAATCAATGGCGGGCTCTCCGTAGCCCGCCGGCAGGAGTTCCCCCTGCCGCCGCGGCGCGATGAGGACATCGCGCCCTACCGTGATCGGGCTTCGTGCAAGTTCGCCCTCGGCGGAGCAAAGTTTGTAGCAAATGAACCGGAGGCGTGTTTTAATTCGCCACCATCAAAGAAAGGCTTGCTATGCGCTTAAACAGATTGTTCCTCACTGGTTCAAACCGGGTCGCTCCGGTGTCGTTGACGCTCGGGTTGCTCGCGATGGTTCTCGTGCCGGTCGCACAGACAGCGGAGAACAAACTCGGCGGCGACCACATCCCCGCCAGCGACGGCGATTTAGTCGTTCACCCGATCAACCACGCGACGTTCGCGATGGCTTGGAAGGACAAGACGATTTATGTCGATCCCGTCGGCGGCGGCAAGCGCTTCGACGGATTGCCGAAGCCGGATTTGATTCTGGTCACTGACATTCACGGCGACCACTTGGACGCTGGAACGCTGGAAGCCATCGGCGGCAGCGCGACGATTGTTGCCCCGGCTGCGGTCGCGGAAAAACTGCCGGAGAAGCTGCGCAAACAAACGACTGTGCTGGCGAACGGCGAAACGAAGTCGGTGGCCGGTATCACCGTCGAAGCCGTGCCAATGTATAACCTCACGGCTGACCGGTTGAAATTTCACACCAAAGGTCGTGGCAACGGTTACGTGGTCACGCTGGGTGACAAACGCGCCTATATCAGCGGCGATACCGAGGATATTCCGGAGATGCGCGCGTTGAAGAACATCGACGTGGCGTTCGTCTGCATGAACCTGCCTTACACAATGACGGTCGAGCAGGCCGCCGCCGCCGTGCGCGAATTCAAACCGAAGATTGTTTATCCCTATCACTATCGCGGCAGCGACACCGAGAAGTTCAAACAACTCGTCGGTAACGACAGCGGCGTCGAGGTGCGCCTGCGGGATTGGTATAAATAAATCAGATTTCTGTGGTCCGGGGAGCGCACGCGGCCGGCGTGCTTTTTGCGGCGGCCCGCCGCAAAACTCTTTAGGGTCAGTTCTGTGGACGAAGTGCGCCTTCGCTTGATTGCAGATAGCCCTCTCCCGTCGCCAATCTGCGAAGCCTGCACGCGGGCCGCGGACCCTCCCCGGATCACTGCATCGGCAATTCCAAATTGATTCGCTCGCTGCCGCGCAGTACGGTCACGGAAATTTTTTCGCCGGGCATTTTGTTTTGGAGGAGATAGCGGAACAGTTCGCTCTCTGTCAGGTGGCTCGTCTGGCGGTCCACGCTCAATAGGATGTCGTCTTTCTTGAAACCGGCCTTTTTGGCAACGGCGTGTTCGCCGTATTCGCCGACGTATTTCACACGCAACGCGAGGGCGGCGTCGGGGAGTTCAGCGTCCCGACGCTCCTCAGCCGTTGAATCCTCCAGAACCAGTCCACCCGCCGCCATGCGACGCAAGTCCCACGTCGTCGTGCGCCACGCAATGTCGCTGTGCCGGCGCCAGTCTTTGTCCAGGTTGAGGGCGACGTTGATTTTCTTTCGTCCACGAAGCACCTGAGTGTTGAGCGTCGCGGGTTCGCTTGCGTTGTTGAGCACCCATTGCACGTCGGCAATGGAAATGATCGGCTGACCTGCAAGCGCGAGAATTTCATCGCCCATCCTGAACCCGGCCTTTTGCGCAGCCGATCCAGGCACGACCTTTCTGACCTTGGCCTTCTCTTTGGGATCGAGTGAAAGGCCGGCGGCGTTCGGCATCGGGTACGGATAAAGCACTTCATCGGGAATCGGTTTTTTGTCGTCGCGGAAGAAACGACGCTCGGCGTCACGCATCTGATGGCAGTGCATGCAGCTTTGGACGACTTTGCCTTCGTAGTCGAGCGTTGGTTTGTATTTGCCAGCCAGCGATGGGAAATCGTGCGGCGTTTTGAACTTTGTCGGGCGCGGCTGTTTGCCGGCGAGCGCCCTCTTGTTCGCCGGATAATGTTTGTGCAGATCAAGCGCAGCGGCGAGCGCTTCACGAAAACTTTCGATGGAAATGTCCTTCGTCGCGTCTTTGCGCTCGGAACGCGTGCCGTAGCGGCCGTAAATCGTCCTGTCTGCGTTTATGAAGAAGACGGCGAAGGTAAGGTCGTAGTCGAATTGGAAAAGCGTGAGGTCAAGCGCGTTGGCCTGCACCAGCCGGACGCAGACAAACTCGTCCATCAAACCGGACACTTCGGGATCGCGACGAACCAACTGTTCGTCAAAAGCGCGGCAGTCCACTCACGGGACGCAACGGACGACGATCAGCAGCGGTTGGCCGGTGCGCGCGGCCTCGGCGAAGCCTCTGGGCAGGTCGTTGTAAATCCAGTGGCCCGCGGCCTCGACTTCCTTGCGGTCGTTCAACACGCGCTCTCGGCGGTCTTCGGCTGCGCTGAGCTTTGCCGGCGCCAGCAACAACGAGCCAAAGAAAATGGCGGCGAGCTTGTTCATGGACGCGATTGAGTACTTTTTCACAGGCGCGTTCAAGCCACTTTTTGACGGCCCATTCCGTGGTGGTGGGCAAATCTGTTTTCCGAGAACGGCGGCAAATAGCTGCGGAGCAGCGATAGATTGTAGCGAACGGCGTCAGCCGTGGGTTTGAGTGTAAGAGTTGAGAGCCGCGTCGCGGCGAAAGAAAGCCAATAGGAATGCGTAATTCCTACCGCCCTTTCCGGGGCTTGTTGCTTTGTCGCCTGGCTCCCACGGCTTGCGCCGTGGGCTATCATCTTCCGCCACTCCGTGGCTGGCTTCAGGATTATTTGCACATGTTGAGTGGCACATCCGGACAGCGCTATCTGGGCCGCCGCCTCGGCTCGTAACCTATTCCATCAGCCTCTGTCGAAATCGTCGCGCGGGCGGCGCAAAACTTTGCGTCAGGTGAAGCAAAGTTTTGTACTACTTTGGCCGCAGCACCGGTCGCTCATTTCGACTATTTCTGGAACGGGCGGCACGGATGCCGCCCGAACCACGGCCGGAGACGGCTGCACGTAGCGCACGCTTCCAGCGTGCAAGTTGCGCGGCATCCCTGCCGCGCGGGGTGAAAAGATTTGCCGGGCGAGCCAGGGCACGCCATAAGTGAGCGAAAACCAATCGATGAAACGTGTTGTTGAGCGCCTGTTCGTGTTCGCCGGGATTCTGTTCTTGTCCCTCTCGCCCTGGCTCGCCGCCGATCAGACCAATGCACCGGCCAGCTCTTCAGCCTGGAAGAACATTCTACAGCCGGACAGCCAACAGCCGTTTGGCATCGAAAAGCGCATCCCGTGGACGACCTCGCGGATTGCGGGCTCGCCCGATCCGCCGCTGCCCTATGTGGTGAAGCGCGTCTTTCCGAAGCTCAAATTCAAGGAGCCGGTGGATTGGGCCAACACGCCGAGCATCGACCGCCTGTTTGTCGCGTAACAGTGGGGGAAAATTTTTTCGTTCAAAAACGAACCTTATGTCGAGCAACCCGATCTGGTGATTGACCTGCAC
>QHOP01000340.1 GCA_003219345.1 Verrucomicrobiota bacterium | reverse complement strand
CAACGCGCGCAACTCGGCTTCGCGCTCTCTTGAGTAGCCGCTCGAGTAATCCGGATCGACATAGCCTGGGTGACAGCTCAGTTCGGTGAACCCTTCTTTGATCTCCATCTCCAGCATACGCGCGAGACTTTCGACGCTAAGCTGCTCCAGGTGCGTCTTGCCGCCCCATTGGCCGTAAAATTTCGAGAAGTAGCGGACTGGTGAATGTTCCCGCAAGGGCAAGCCATGTTCCCGCGCCAGGTCGAGAAAATAGGGGAGCACCCGTGAATCGCGATGCACGTTGTGGTGGGAATCGAGATGAGTAGGCGGGCGGCTCATCAGCTCGTCGAATCGGGCCATCTGCGCATCCAGGGCCTCGCAGAGCCGGCGCCCGTCCATGGTTCCTTTCAATTCCTCCCTGACGTCGGCGTGCAGGCCCACGCTCAGACCCGGCGCGCTGCGGCTCAACTCCGCTGCCTCCCCGCTGGCCGCCGCGTTCACCAGCAGGCTCGTGCTCGTCAGGACGCCGCGCTGGTGCGCTTCGATGATGCCGCGATTGATCCCGCGGCTCGCGCCAAAGTCATCGGCGTTGACGATCAAATATTTCACGATAACACCTCACTCGCGGCAGCCCAGTTCCAGACCCCTAGCGCAACGTTCAGAGCCCCGAACAGTTGCCTGGCCCCGGCTTTCTTTCGGGGCTCCGCTCGCTGGAGACGCTCAAGCAGAGCGAACGCGACGTGGAATCGAAGCTCGTCCTCGTCGATGGGGTATTCTGCGTTCGCGTTGTAGTGACTCAGCAAAGTGTCGTGGCAGATGCGAAACACCTCCGCATCGTGGTGGGCAAGAGTGAAGCAGAGGAGGTCTGCCGCGAATCCTCCCAGATCGAGCCCCGGGTCGGCCTGCCGGCACTTTTCGAAGCGATAAAGATAAAAACGACGGTCCACTCCGTAGTGGATGCAGTCCCAACCGAATGCGCCGTGGATCGGTGACGGGCGTCTTGGCCCCCTGGACGCAGCGCGCTCTTGAAGCCGCTCAACGCAGGCGTGAAAGTGATTCACAAGATCCGATCCACCGGACAGCATTTGAAGGTTTGTCACAGCGCGCGTGACCATCGCCTGGAGTCCGCCTCCGATGGGATCAGTCTCTATCCCGGGGAGCGAGACCTGACTCCGGTGCAGGGCCGCCAGCGTCTGCCCGATCCTTTCTGAACGGCGCCGGAGGGACTTGAGGTTGTTTCGAAAAGTCAGAAACTCCCAAAGGTTCATCCACGAGTCGAAGTCGTAGAGGACAAGGCGCGGCTCTCCGGCAGGCCGCGCCACGGGTCGAGGGATCAGCACGCGCTTCGATATCTTCGCCTCGTGCAGACTGGTTGCGGCCTCGAAGTCAGCCGCCGCCGCGGCCTCCGTCGCGTGGAACCTCCCGGTGAGGATCCGCGTCTCCATCGGTTCCCCGTTGTGGCCGGCGACTCGCAGGACGTAGCGGTTCCCGCAGTCATCGTTGGCACGCCCGCAGGTCGGGTAAACCCGGCAGGACTCGATCCTGGTCTGGCCGTTGGCGGATTCTGGCAGCTCGTCGGACAGGCAGGCCTGGATCCACTCCGCATCGAGCACCTTGGAGAGAGAACTCTCCGAATCTTTTACGCGTGGTGCGCCCCTGAACGTAGCGGTGGGCGTCTCGCCTGCCGTAGAGCCGGGCGTCCCGCCCGGCGGCAAGCGCGTTGAAGGGTCCAAGCGCGCAGAAACCACGGACCTGATTCCGGGCGGCAAGATGCCGCCCTCTACGGCAGGCGAGACGCCTGCCGCCACAGGTTCAGAGGCAGGTAAACGAGATGCGGGCTCCATATTCTCCATCGCGGGCCGGTAGCACAGGAGAACAGTACGGCCCCCGTTTTCGTAGCTGACCGAAGACATCGCTCCGTGCAGATTGCGAAACCCGCACCCGTCATTCACGAAATAGTTTTCGTCCCCCTGGAAGCGTCGAAACGTGACAGCCACATCGAAGCCGGCGCCTTCGTCGGTGACCGCGATGAGGGCGCCCTTGCGCGCCAGCACGAGCTCCACGGAAATGGCCTTGGTGGGATCTCTTCCGTTTCCGTGCTTGAACGCGTTGCCGAGCGCGTTCCTCAGCGGTATGAGCAAGTCCCGGATCAGTTGCAGCCGCGGCGCCGCCGCGAACCGTTCCAGGAGCGCGGCCTTCAAAAGCGGGAAAAGATCGTGCCGCCCGTGGCCGCAAACGCGCACGCGGGCATCTCTGGTTGCGAGGCGCGGGTCGGTAATATTGCTCAGAGGTTCGCCCGCGGAATCCGTCGCCTCGATCTCCGCGAGGAGCTCTGCTCGCGTGCGGCTCAGGTCGATCATGCGTTTACGTGAGCACGAACATCGTTCAGTGCGTGGCTCAGGATGCTTTCGGCGACCTGTTTGGCGTCGAAATAGGCCTCGACCAGATCGCGCGCAGCCCGGCAATGCCGTTCGTAGTCGGCATTGATCGCTTCAAATGCCTCGGCGGCCTGCTGCGGAGTGCTGAAGCGGAACATGCCCCGGCCATTGGGAAGGAACGCGCTGGGGCCGGTGTCCTGCACCACGACGGGTTTGCCGCTGGCCAGGTAACAGAGCGTGCGATCGCTCACCCAGGCATTCTGAAATCTCATGCACGACCGCTTGGCGCAACTGAACTCACCACGCGACCGCTGGATGTAAGCCTGATACATCTCCGGCGTGGCGGAGACTTCGCGCGAATGGCGGACGCGCCAACCCCGCTCCTCCAAATCACGCCGTTCCTGCGCGTCTCTCTCCGTTCGCAACGACAGGGCCGCTTCCAACGGTTGGCGCGTGAGTCGCGGCAGGTCCGCAAACTCCAGGAAAGAGACACGTTTTGTGTTTTCGTACGTGTCGTCGCCGTCCACGATCCAATCGGACGAATCCCAGGAGGAGATCGTCGTGAACGCCTCGCTGCGCGGATCCATCCGATACGGCCATGCTTCCAGGCAGACGGCCGGCCGGATGTGAATCCAGTCCAGACCGCCATCGGGAATTTTGCCGCCGGGCTTGCCGACGTTCTCGCCGATGGTGAAATAGAAATCATGTGGCGGCACGGACAGTTGTCTGCGGCTGATCCAGAACTGCAGCAACCCGGGATCAATATCAATCATCGCCGTGCGCCGGAAGTAGGCCAGCAAACCGGGACTGGTGGCGTAATGGAAATTTACCAACAAGTCTGCCCGCTCAAAGATGGCCTCGGCCTCCGCTCGAGTCATGTCGAGGTACTCTGTCGGCGCGTCCGGCGAAGGGTCCTTGCTGTGCGTGAGGTAGATGATGACTTTTCCGCCCAGGCCATGCTGTTGCATCCGCGCACGGAACGTCGCCAGCGCGGCGGCTTCCCGTTCGGCGCGGCCCTTGGTGCGAAAGGCTTCCAGCCAGTAAACGTCGCAGCCCAGTTGGCGCAGCCCAAGCACGTACTGCAGATAGACCCAGAAATGCCCGCCGCCTTCGGGGAAGGCAGCCACATTGGACGGCGCAATGACGACGGTTGGCATGTCGTTAAAAGGGTGAATTCGGAATGACCAATGAC
>QHOP01000339.1 GCA_003219345.1 Verrucomicrobiota bacterium | reverse complement strand
GTCTTCGCTTCGGGCCTTCGTCGGGAACTCCTCGTCGCAGGTCAACTCGGTCAAACTGTTTCAAGGCTCGGCCAATCTCGTTGTGATTCTCAGGCGGCGCATCCACAGCCTGCGAAAAGTTCGTCCCATTCGCAACGAAGCGTGGCGCGCAAACGAACCATTGGCAGACTTGGAAAGTATTCGCCAGCTTCGACGTTTTGAACGCTGCGCGCGCTAACACCGACTTTTTCGGCCAACCTGAGTCAAATCCCGACGCGTCCGCAATGCAGCCACGTTTTGCCATGCCGCGTTCGATGCCGGGAGGACTCAGGTTTGCGCGATGGCATTTCCGACTCCTCTTGAAAAGCGTCGCGGCCAAACACGAGGCTTTGCTTCGTGTGGCGTTTCCCTAAAGCTTTCGAAGACGTAAACGAACCCAAATCTCGTAAATCGAGCCTTGCTGAAACAGAGGCCGCACCGTATCCAATGCCAACGTTCACACAGAAACAATACTGTAAACGAAACGAACAGGCAAAGAGGAAACTACTATGAAAAAGCTCACACTCAGTTTTCTGGTGCTCGCGACGCTTCACGTCGAGTTCGCAAAGGCACAGGACACGCTTATCGGAACGTTCACGGTCAACTACCGATACAACGCTGCGGGCCAAGCAGTGGATCAAAGCAACCCGGATTACACAAAGGCGAATCCTTGCTTTGGCAACACCATACCGCCAGGCCCTATTTTCGTCCCCAACACGACCGCCCCGGGCCAGTATAAGTTGGTCGTGGTCTCAGGAGCAGGTTGCGCTGTATGGGACGGTGACTGTTCGAGTGGAACTTTCTTTGTGACGGGACACAACCCGGGAGAAGAAGTGACGATCAATCACACGTTTGGACAAATCGTATTGTATTATTGGGACTGGATTGCCGGCGACAATGATCCGAGCATCCAGACTACGGTTTCCGTTTACCAAGTTCATAACCTTTGCCAGCCAGGAACGGTGTTCCAGAATGTTCTGCTGCCTGAGGTGGTTCTCGACATTCCCATCCTCAAGGTTATTCCGCTTAAACTTCGATTCGCGCCGCTTGGCCTGAACTTTACGGTTCAGTCGCCATCTGAAGCGGCCGCGCTTTGCGAAGCCCAGTCAAACGTTGGTACCTTAACGATGGGCATTAGACGAATTGGTGCTGGCGGACAGGTTCAGGACAAGGTGATTGGGTACAGCACAGCGCAAGCAACACTGACACTTTTCAATGACGGCAGGGTGCGCTGGCACACGCCCGGTTTTGATGTTGTGCCTGCCATCCCCGTTCCAGGAATTAACGCGTTTTGCAGCGTTGACGAATTAACAGAGTGGCTGACACCAGGTGAGTTGGGATTCTCTCCGCTGACTGTACCATTCGAGCAGACTGTCCGTGCTGCCGAACCGATTCTCCATTTGCGGTTAAGCGAAAGGATGAAGTCGCTTTCTTGCGTTCACTTCCTTGTTATTGAGGATCCAGGCGCGACGGAATTTCTCGTTTCAGATCCTGGCGGACGGCAAACAGGCATGACCAGCACAGGAGACATCGCCGAGGAGATTCCCGGTTCGGCCTACTTTTCAACCGGTCCTTTGGTCATCGTGTTTGCTCCCGCAGAAGGACGGTACGAAACTGAGATTCTTGGAAAAGCTACTGGTACATACACCTTAGCCGTGGGCATGGTGGACTTCCTCAACCCAACCAGTTCGCAAAACTTTTCTGGACCTATTGCCGCAGGGTTTTCAGAGTTCTATTCTACGAGGGTGGACTTACAAGCTGGCGAAGTTGCGACTGAGCTGTCGTTCGGACATACAATTGAGTACTTTCGAGCGTACGTCACGGGTTTGTTCGAAGGTGGCAAAATCAGAAATAGAGGTGTCGCGAATTCGCTTAGTCGAAAGCTGGCGAATGCACAGAAGCACATTTCTCCCATGGACGCCTCCGCAGTGCGTAGCGTCATGAATGCGTTTCTGAATGAAGTGAAGGCACAGAGGGGAAAGCACATCGACGCTGCGGTTGCTGACAACCTGAGTGCAACCGCCGAGTTTCTCATTGATTCACTCGGCCCATGAGCGTTACGGGTTGAAAAGTTTCTTCGCTTTCGACGATCACGGTGCATCCATCTGGATGAGCGGTGGCCAGGGCGTTTGAAGCCCGCGATTCTCCCGCCGCGAGCCCATTGGTCAACGCGCTGCGCCTGCGGCGATCCGGCCACCGCCAGACCGATGAGGTAATTCGTGTCCAGATGAATCATTGACCGTTGCGTCTGCGGACCGTCACCCGCTCGGCGCGCACTTCGCGAAGGTAGTCTTCGGCCTGGGCGGCAGTGAGCCGCGCCTGGGATTGCAGCCGGCGGAGCGCCGCGCGCGCCGTCATCCGTTCAGACGCTGACGACGCCGGGAGCGGCTGCAACAGCACGGTGCAATCGCCCTCGTGGATAAGCGATTTGCTCTCCGCTGGCCGCCCGCCGCAACCAGTCGCTCAGACCTTGACTGGCCTCTTCCACGGTCAATGTTTTCATGCTCCCAGAATAGCCCGTCTCGATTCCCGCAACAAGCCTGCAGAATCTCACGTATCTCACCGTCCGAACCCCTTGTCGCTGCATGGCTGTCGGGCGAGGCGGATCTGGTCGGTAGGCACTCTGAGCCCCACCGGGCGCCGTCGCAATGCTGCTGCATCCCCGTCTTTGTCGCGCCTTGGCATTTGATAGGCATTGAGACGATTGACTTACACGGTCGGTTTCGAGAACGTCACCCGCTGCGCCATTGCCGTGGAGTGCTGATCGCGCAAATGCCCGTAAACTTTCATCGCCAACCGACGGATTCCAGCTTTCGTTGCAGCACGGTCCATTGCTCGCTGGCATTCGTGAACTCGCATAACACAAGCCGTGGCTGTCTCGTGCGGTCGTGCCGCCCTCATCTTTTCAAGCAACTCCCGCATGTCTGGGATCATCGGGAGTTCACGACTCTCGCCAGCGCGTCGGCCTTTGAGACCGGTTTCGGGTTCTCCACGAACGACGATCTTCCCCCTTGTGAAATCGCAGTCTGCCCACGTAATGTGTTTCGCCTCGGCGATTCGGAACCCGCCGAATGCGAGAAACTGAACCAATTCCGCACAAGGTTTGGAAAAACCACTGCCGCCTGTCTCAATCTCTTTGATGAACTTCTCAAACTGTTCGGGCTCCGGCAAACGCAGTGGCTTCGGAGCTTCCGAAAGCCGCCTCATCTCCTTTGCCTTGGCCGGATTATCTCGCCTTGCGCCCGCCTCAATTCCGATCTCGAAAATTTGCCGAACAATGCCCAACGTATGGTTGAAATTCGTCGGGCTGTACTTCGCAGCAAATCGATTCCGCCATTCAATGCACTCGGCCTTCGTGATGTCCTTGATCGCCTTCGTCTTAATCGCCGGCCAAGACTTCCAAAATGTATCCAAGCGTTCCTTGTGGTATGCTTTTGTCTTCGGTTTGAAATCCGGAGAGGCCTCGACGCGTTCAAGATAAATCTTGGCGGCCGCTTCAAAGGTGATTCGAGGATCGCTGCCAGACGCGAGCAACGCTTGTTCGTCTTTAACTTCCTTGATTTTGTCCGGCAATCGCTGTGCCGCGACGCTCAAAATGTCCGAGTCCAAGGCCCGCCAAATGAGCTTGCCGTTATGCCTGAAACGCGCAGAATATTTTCCCGATGAAGTGTTGCGAACCAGGTTTGAATACTTTGTTTTCTGCCAAAGACTGTCGGATTTATCCGCCGCTTTCTTGGTTCCTTTCGTTTTCATGGGTAAGTATAGAAAACAAGTATAGAAAAGTCAAATTGTCTTCTAACAATTTTTCACAAATAGGCTTATTTAAAGTAATTTGCGCCCGTAGCTCAGATGGATAGAGCAACTGCCTTCTAAGCAGTGGGTCGCGCGTTCGACTCGCGCCGGGCGCGCCGGCTTTGGCTTTCTTTTCGGGCTCGTTTGCATGTCTGCTGCAATGCGCCTGCAACGCATGCGGAATTGCGTGTCGGAGTTAGATCAAAACCGGAGGAATTGTTAGATCAAAAGTGGAATTCTTTGAGTATTTGGAGATTGGGCTTGTCTGTTGCATTGGTTTCGGTTCAACGGTGAGACCGTTCTGAGAAGGATACGGCTCTGCGGAAGCGCAACCGGAGCAGCTCAGAACCAGGAATTGAGTTCCTTGCTCAGCCCAAGGTTTCGGCCTTGGGCTGTTCTGTTCCCAGGCGAGGAACTCATTCAATTCCTGTTCGAGCGATAAACTTCAGGGGTTTGGGGGCAGCGCCCCCAGCGAGGTATTTTCTCTGCTATGAAGAACCTCCCAATCCCCCAAAATCCCATTCTGGCCACCCGTTCTCGCACACCACCGCCTCTAATCTCTCCGGTTTTGATCTAACATCTTTTCCGGTTTTCAACTTCCGCCGACACGCATGCGGAATTGCGTTGCAGGCCTCGTCTTGAGCATCATACAAAAAGCCCGGTCTATGCTTACCCTGGAACATCTGGCGGATTTGGTGGAGAAAAACCGGTTGGCAGTCCAGGCGCGCGTAAAGGAATTTAGCCTTGCGGGAAGGCAATTCGCCTTCAACTCGGAGCCCGCCATCATGGGCGTGGTCAATCTCTCGCCCGATTCGTGGTATCGCGAGAGCGTTTGCCTCACGACTGAAACCGCGATCCGACGCGGCAAAATCCTGGAGGCTCAAGGCGCTGACATCATTGATATCGGAGCCGAATCCACGCTGGCGAACGCCGCGCACGCAAATGAGACCTCGCAGAATAGCAAACTGATTCCCGTCATCAACGCTCTCCGTTCCACCGACATCCTGGTGTCCGTGGAAACCTATCAACCCTCCGTGGCGCGCGCCTGCCTCGAAGCTGGCGCAAACCTTCTGAATCTGACCGGCGCCGACCGGGCCGAGGAAATGTTCCGCATGGTCGCCGCCCACGATGGCGCGGTCATCATCTGCTACGTCCAGGGGCCAAACGTCCGTGAAGTCGGCGATTTCGATTTCAGCGTCGATCCGCTCCGGATAATGCACGAATACTTCGCCCGCCAGATTGAAATTGCCACGAAAAACGGCGTCGAAAAAATCTTCATCGATCCTGGTCTCGGCTTTTACTATCGCAACTTGCAGGACAGCGCGGTGCGCGTGCGCCACCAGATAACCGTTTTCCTGAACACGTTTCGCCTGCGCACGCTCGGCTTTCCGGTCTGCCACGCCCTGCCCCACGCGTTCGAATACTTCGGCGAGGAAGTGCGCTGCGCCGAGCCGTTCTTTGCCGTGCTCGCCGCGCTCGGCAAAACCGACTTGTTCCGCACGCACGAAGTGCCGCGGATCAAGGCTGTGCTGGACACGCTTGGAATTTCTTGACCGCGCCAATTCGGTTCGACGAGCAATTTTGCCAGGGGCAAGGTCGAATACATGAAATGGTTCAAGCTGGACGACCAGGCCAAAGAGAGGCTCGTGCGGCTTGAAGCGCGAGTTAATTGAATCCGTGTTCATCGGTGTTTATTCGAGGTTTCCTCGGTCTTGCCCTCAGGCCGTTTTTCCACGACACTCCTTGCCCGATGAAAAAGAATTCGTCTGCGAAAAACCCGAACTCGATCCGTCCGTTCTCCAGCATCGTTTTCGACGGCCCCGAACGCACCGCCGCGCGCGCGATGCTGTACCCCGTCGGTTTCAAACGGGAGGATTTCCAGAAACCGCTCATCGGCATCGCCTCCACCTGGAGTCATGTCACGCCCTGCAATATGCACATCGACAAGCTCGCGCTCGAAGCCGAGGCCGGAGCCAACGACGCCGGCGGCAAGGCGATCATCTTCAATACCATTACTGTCTCCGACGGCATTTCGATGGGCAGCGAAGGGATGAAATACTCGCTCGTCTCGCGCGAGGTCATCGCCGATTCCATTGAAACCGTCGTCGGCTGCGCGGGCATGGACGGCTTCGTCGCTATCGGCGGCTGCGATAAGAACATGCCCGGCTCACTCATCGCCATCGCGCGACTCAATCGTCCTGCGGTGTTCATCTATGGCGGGACGATTCTACCAGGTTGCCTCACGATTTCGGAAGCGAGCCCGGATGGGCCCCGTCCAATCATGCCGAAGACGCTGCTCGACATCGTCTCCGTCTTCGAAGCCGTCGGTAAACACGCTGCGGGAAAAATTGACGACAGAACTTTGGAAGCCATCGAACAATGCGCCATTCCCGGCCCCGGCTCGTGCGGCGGCATGTACACGGCCAACACGATGGCCTCGGCGATTGAAGCGCTCGGCATGAGCCTGCCGAACAGCTCGGCGCAGAACGCAATGTCCAAGGCGAAGGTGGAAGACTGCCGGACGCGCAAAGCCTTCGAGAACGCTATCACCGTCGTTATCGCGCTGGGCGGCTCGACCAACGCCGTGCTTCATCTGCTTGCCATCGCGCACGCGGCGAAAGTGAAACTCGCACTCGACGACTTCAGCCGCATCGGCAAACGCGTACCCGTGCTCGCCGACCTCAAGCCCAGCGGCAAACATGTCATGTCCGAACTCGTCGCAATCGGTGGCATCCGTCCGCTGATGAAGACGCTGCTCGACGCCGGTCTGCTGCACGGCGACGCTCTCACCGTCACCGGCCAGACCATGGCCGAGACGCTCGCCGACGTGCAACCGTATCCCGACGGGCAAACCATCATTCAACCGCCCGACCAGCCGATCAAAAAGGACAGTCACATCGTCATTCTCTACGGCAACCTCGCGCCGGAAGGGGCAGTCGCAAAAATCACCGGCAAAGAAGGATTGCGCTTCACCGGCCGGTCCATCGTGTTGAAGGCCCGAAAGGCGGACCGGGCATGAGAGAAATGCTTTCGCCCACCAGCGCCATCATGGGCAAAGGTCTCGGCAAGGACGTTGCGCTCATCACCGACGGACGATTCAGCGGCGGCAGCCATGGCTTTGTGGTGGGACACATCACGCCGGAAGCTTACGTTGGCGGCCCGCTCGCGCTGGTCAGGAACGGCGACCTCATCACGATAGATGCGGAGAAGCGGGGAATCAGCCTGGAAATCTCTCCAAAAGAATTCAAAGCGCGTCGCAAGGCGTGGAAGCCAATGAAGCCGCGTTACACTCGCGGCGTGTTGGCGAAATACGCGGCGCACGTCACGAGCGCATCGCTCGGCGCGGTGACGGACCTGGATTTGGAGTTGTAGTATTGATTTGCTCACGCGGAATGGTAATTTGCGACAATGATCATCGAACAAATCAGAAGCCGATTGCACAACGGCTTTCATCCTTTCACGCTGGAATTGTCGAATGGTAAGAAGATTCGTGTGCCGCACGAGGATTTCATTGCGCTCCATCCCAAAGTGGTCGTGGTCATTGACCCGAAAGGAGTCTCCCACACGATCAATCCTCTTCACATCGTTTCCATTGATGAAACAGCGCGTCACCGCTGACGTAACTCAGGGCGACACGAAATGCGAGATGATTATGTGGAGTGTCGAGGACGACGCCTATGTACTGGACGTTCCTGAACTCGCCGGCTGAATGGCTCACGCGACCCGGCAAGCCGCTATCAAAACGCTTAAGATGCCATCAAGTTCTGGATCAAGACAGACGGCAGTGGAATCCCGCAACCGCGCGGGCGGCTGATGGTGGCATGATGCCCCGATTGCCTTCGTGCAGAAGGGCGACCTCGTCATCATCGAAGCAGAGAACTCGAGATGCGCGGTGACGGATTCGGATTTGAAGTTCTTGCAAAGGGCGATTTGCTGGTTTTTGGCCGGGACTTCCAAACCAAAATGCCCATGTACACCGCCATGTTGACTAGCAGCTTTTCAACAGATTGAAAGAAACGAAAAACCCCTTGATTTTTACGCTTGCAGAACCCACCGGGATTTCATCGCTCACCCCGTGTTGAGATGTTGGCAAATCCGACTCGGACCGTGCTATCCGGGTCATCCGACCAAAAAATCATCAACCCTGGAAGGGTTGCATCCAATTCATTACGCCGATGCAACTCCGTTGGGGTTGTTTCATTTTTTGATTCGGCACCCGGCGTAGTCGCTTCGCTCCAACGGCGTGGTGATTGCCATTGCCGCGTTGCGGCAACACCGGAGCGCGGGTCTGCGACCCGCAGCAGCTTCGCCACTGCGGAGCCTTGGGAATTGGCCATGCCGCCTTTACGTTCGGGCGCGCTGCGACTCACAGAGTCGCGCTCCGGAATTCCAGTGCGTTCAGTGCAGCAAATCCACACACAGCAATTCGCCCGTGCTTTTGATGCCGTCGCGCAGATACAACTTCCCGTCAGCGTACGCGGGATTGCACCAGTTCATGGCGCACACCTGCGCACGGCTGATTTCTTTGCACTCGACCGGGTCGGCGGCGATGAGGACGAGTTGACCGCTATCGGCGAGAATCAGAATTTTATCGCCCATGACCAGAAACGCCGCGTGCGCTTTGTCGGCTGAGGTACTGATTATGCCGTCCTTCGACCAAAGTTGTTTGCCGGTCTCGATGTCCACACAAATGATGTTCTTCGCCGGACCGAGGCCGTAGAGATGTTTGCCAACCACCACCGGACTGGAGAAGTTCATCGCCGATTCCTTGCTCAACCACGCCTGGTCCGCCTTAAAGCCCGCGCCGTCGCGGGAGATTTTTACGCCGACCAAACCGACCTGGTGCGAGCCAACGACGACGATGTCGCCGTAAACGACCGGCGTGGTGACGTGCCGCGCGAACGCGGTCTTCAACGGCACGCGCGAGAAGAGTTTACCATCGCGCGGATTGAGGCCGATCAATCCATCACAGGTGAAACAGATCAACTGCCGGACGCCGGCAATCGTGGCGATGATCGGCGCGGCGAAGGCCGCCTGGTCGTTCTGCGATTTCCAAAGCACTCTGCCCGTGCGCTTCTCGAAACAAACGACACCCGCACCGTTCGTGCCTCCCACACAGGCATAGAG
>QHOP01000338.1 GCA_003219345.1 Verrucomicrobiota bacterium | reverse complement strand
CGGACTCGTCGTCGAGCAACGCACCCACCACCAGATAACCGGCGAGCCGATGAAGTTTCTGTCACTGGCCGACTGGACGGGCATCGTCGAGACCGAACTATTCGCGCAGACTTACAAGAGTTACGGCCTGGCAACCGTGCGCTATCCCGTGTTGGAAGTCGAGGCTCGGGTTGAGCATTTCGACAATGGTCGCGGGTTCTCGCTGCGCGTGTTGCGCGCCGGCAAACCCCGGCGGTCGCGGGAAGCACGCGGGAACGGTCAAGGTTAACAGGATAAGGAACGCATTGGGGCGCAGGATACGTCAGACAAAGACCGACAGAAGAAACAGACGGATACTTACGGAAACATCAGACGGCCACTGATTCCTGTACGGAGGTGAGGGCTTCAATCTCAGCGCATGAGAATTGAAGTTTGTGTTTACCGGCTTACGTTACTCATCCTGAGCCTGGCTGTCGTTTGCGCCCAAGGGGCCGAATTATATGTGTCCACGCAAGGCAGCGATTCGAACCCCGGAACATCGGCGCAGCCGTTCCGGACGATCAGCCACGCCTACAGCCTTGCCGCTCCCGGGACCACCATCAACGTCCTGCCCGGGATGTATAGCGACTATACGAGCGGCTGGGGGCTTCACCTGGCCAAGAGTGGGACCGCGTCCAGTCCCATCGTTTTAAGGTCCCAGGTCAAAGGCGGGGCAATCATCGATGGGCAGAACGCCTTGGATCGCAACAAGGGGATATATCTCGATGGAAGCTACCATATTATTGACGGCTTTGTTATCACAAGAGCGCCCGGCACCGGCATCTTTATCGAAGGAAGTTACAACCAGATTCTAAACAACGAGATCCACCATAATGGCAGTCTGGCCGAAGGCCAGGGCGTCTATTCCGACCAAGGGACGCGCAACAATAGCTACCAGGCCAACTATGTTCACGACAACGGAATCCCGGGCAGCAACCTCGATCACGGCTTCTATCTGTGCGGCGTCAACGAGACCGTCATCAATAACGTGCTGGTCCGCAATGCCGCCTGCGGCCTGCAGATCGCCGGCTACATCACGGTGAGCAACATGAAGGTTTACAACAACGTGATGGCCTATAACGGCACGAGCGGGATCATCCTCTGGCAGGCTCTGAACGGGGTGGACATCAAAAACAACATGATCTACCAAAACGGCACCTTCGGGATTAATTCATGGGATGCCCATGGAAGCGGAGTCGTCATCGATCACAATCTCTTGTTCGGGAATGGCTCCGGAGACTACAACTTCATCAACGGAGGATCGGATTATTCCTACACGCGGGGGACGACGATCTCTGTCGCGCCGCTCTTCGTGAATTCCAGTTCAGCGGGTTTCGATTCGCACCTGGGAGCCGGTTCACCGGCCATCAATTCCGGACTGAATCTTTCCTCATTCTTTACCACCGACAAAGACGGCGCAGCGCGAGCGGCCTCCGGAGGGTGGGACCTGGGCGCTTATCGATATGGCAATACCGACACGATCCCCCCCACGGTTTCCTTGAGCGCCCCGGCGAACAACGCGACGGTGTCGGGCTCGTCGGTTAAGGTTTCAGCCAACGCCACGGACAACGTCGGCGTGGTGGGAGTGCAGTTCAAACTGGATGGCGCGAACCTGGGCGCGGAAGACACCGGCGCGCCCTACAGCGTGACGTGGAACACGACGACGATTGCGAACGGTACGCACTCGCTCAGCGCAGTGGCGCGGGACGCCGCCGGCAATCAGACCGCTGCGACCGCCCGCTCCGTCGTGGTCAACAACCCGAACACGGCGCCAATAATCTCGAGCATTGCCGATCAAACCATCAACGCGGGCAACTCGACCGCGCCGCTTGCTTTTACAGTAAGCGATGCGGAGACAGCGGCCAGCAGCCTCACGCTATCGGGCAGCTCCTCCGACCCTGTGTTGGTTCCCCAAAGCAACATTGTCTTCGCTGGATCGGGTTCCAATCGAACGGTTGCCGCCATCCCCGCAGGAACGCAGTCCGGCACCGCAACAATCACCATCACGGTCAGCGATGGCAGCGCCACCACAAGCACGAGCTTTTTGTTGACAGTTAACCCAACCGCAACTCCGACATACGTCTATCTGCCGTTCGAAGCCGAATCAGCCACACTGGTTGCTCCCATGGCCGTAGCCTCTGATCCAAACGCCAGTCAAGGCCAATTCATTCTGTCCTCCATCTCTGATTCAGGCAGTGTCGCATTTGACGTAAACATTCCAGTTTCCGGTGTTTATTCCATCTGGAGTCGTGTGCTTTCACCTGACGACAGTCGCGATTCCCTTTACGTCTCTGTGGACGGGGGAAGCGAAGATATCTACGACACCGCCGAAGGAACCAAGACGAATGCATGGCAGTGGACGGTTGTCAATGGACGGGGCGGAACTAATTTCACAACTGCGCTCGCAGTCAATCCTCGAACGTTTGGGTTGAGCGCGGGACTGCATCGCATTGTGTTTCGCGCGCGGGAATCAGGCACAGGGCTGGATCAGATCCTCCTCACGAACGACCCCGATTACGTCCCAAACGTCGTTTTTTCAATCACAACACCGCCAGTCAGGATTTCCTCAATTGCATTTGGCGCAGCCGGCCATGTCACACTCACCTGGCCGACGATGCCGGGAAAAGCCTATCGAGTCGTCTACAAGACGAATCTAACCGATACAGCATGGGAGACTTTAGGCTCGGATCAGACCGCTACCAATACAATCACCTCTCAGTCTGACTACGTGGTTGGGAATCGGTTTTACAGTGTGATAACGCGTCCCTGATCCGCTTAACGCGCACCACCAACTCGACCTTAAGCCGTCAGCGGCCGGGAACTTAAAACCCCGTTTCGTGCGAGTTAAGCTTCATCGGAGATGCATTTGTAGGACGGGACTGTCATCAGGGTCAATCCCTTCTGAATCGGGAGCAGCGTTTGTGGAAAAAGTCGTTCAAGGGTCTGTGTTCTTACCTGGAAGTCACTATCCTTAGGCGGCGAGTCGGCAGTAGGGTCTCCGTGAAATTGGTTCCAGCACCAGGTCACAGTCAGTATGGGGTCATTACCCGATGTCGATTTCAGGTCGCGACTGTTGTTTGTGGGGCGAGGGACCCACTGCGAAATAGGGAATAGACCCCATAGATACCAGCAAGCCAATATCTTACGCTCCGAGTTGGCCAACGGCTCCATGGGATAGGTTCCCGGCGTAGTTCGAGCAAGGACGATCCAAAGATAGGGGCCGAGGCCAAAATCCAAGCCGATGAAAAAACCGGGATGGAAGCAAGTTCCTCACGAAGTGCGGAGCTTTGCGCTTTCAGAAGGCAGCCAGCTTGGTTGTGCATCCGTACGGATTCGACTGTGTTCCGTCTGGGCTTTCCGGTTGACTCATTGGTTGGCTTTCTGGCGACCGTTTCCTGTTGCGTATCTTCATCGGAGATTCCTTTGTAGGACGGCAACTCGTCGGCGCAGAATCGCCTTCGGAAGTGGGAGCAGTGTGTTGGCGGTTAAAGTGGTCCAAGGTTCTTCGGTCACTGTTTCAGGTCCCCTGAAGCCTCACGTTTCACCTGCGCTGAACTACGACCGCGACAGCAAACTTGTTCGGCGAATTCGACGAGGTTCACGCACCAGTTTGTTTGTGATTCGCAGTTTTTGGTTTGTCCGACGAAGGGATTAAACGACATTGGGGTGTTCAGCCCATTTCTGCGGCGGGCGTTTGCCTTCCTCCATCCACAACAGGACAGACTGGATTCACCAGCTCAGCCGATGGTTTTTCAAGACCTGTGGCCGCGCCATGTCGAGGCCGAGATTTCCGTGGGCTCTGTCCACTCGCAACAATGCGGGCGCGATTGACGGCTGGCTCGAAGGCTGCGGCGTTGCCAACTCCAGTGTTGCGGGGTTCTGGAAGGCCGATGCGCTGCCGAACTGCAATAGTTCTGTAACGGGATTTTCACGAAGAATAGGGAGAGACCCCATAGATACCAGCGAGCCACTGTTTTAATTTACGCACCAGCCGCCGGGCCTCTGGACTATTGATTCCCAGTCTAGTTGGAGTTGGGACAATCCCGAGTGATCCGGGGCCACAAAAGTTAAGCCGACGTGAAAACGGAGATGGAAGCCACTTCCTCACCAATGGCGGAGCTTTGCACTTGTCGAGCCGACGAAGCCTGGCGATGCATCCGTACGCATATGAAGCGTGAGCACATTGCCGCAGCCCATTTGCGGCAGATTCGTGGAGTCGAAGTGTTCAATCCGCAATTGCGGCTTTTGCGCTTGACGCGGCGTGGCCGTAGATGGAGCACAGAATCTCTGTTTCCCAATTACCTGTTCGCCCGCTTTGCTTTGAAGTCCATGCTCGAGAAGGTCAGGTACACCCCGGCAGTCAAGGTCGTGTTGCGATTTGGCGATCGGGTGCCGGAAATACCGGACGCGGTGATTGAGGACTTGCGGCAGGGACTGAGCGAACTGGGTTCCACGGTATTAGCGGACACTCCTTTGGAAGGAGAGGAAGTAGAAATTGCCACCGGGCCGTTTGTCGGCACGAAGGCGTTGGTCACACACGTGCTGCCGGGTAAGCAGCGAGCGCGAATTCTCGTGGACGTTATGGGCCGCTCGGTGCCTGCCGAACTTAGTCTGGACTTCGTGCTGTTTAACAGGCGGAGTGCCGCCCGGATCGCGCTCGATCGGGTTGCATCGGTTTCCGTGGACGAGCCGATGCCTCAGAACTCGGCTTTAGCGACCGGAGTATTGCCGCTTGACAACCCGAACATGGCTTTAGTAGAGGGTCCGCAGACGAGTCCGGTGGTCAACGTGAGTCGAGTGTAAAAAAGCCGGGAAACGGCTCTTAAGCGTTCAATTCAGGAATGCGGCATTTTGCTTTCGATGTTGAGCCACCAGAGCTTTTCCTGAAATAGATTTCCGAAATGGAATGCCGGTCTGCGGCCCGGCGCGGATGGCGGATGGAGCGGCGACAGGCCGAATGGGGATTGGGCGCTCCCCCCTGTGCGCTATTCCCGGAAATACAATCTGGCAATCCGCATAGACCGGAACGTTTGGTCGGCGTCCGATCGAAGGCTCGAGGCTGCGTCTGGCAGTCAATGTTGCTCCGATTCCATTTAAGTACGGACAGGATCATGGTCCACGCTGCCCTCAGCGCGCGCTTATGCCTTCTCTGCGTTCTCCTCGTGCCGCCTGGTATCCACGGGAGCGATTTGTATGTTTCCCCCGACGGAACTCCCCTGGGTCCCGGGACGATGGCGCAACCGTACGACCTGGCCACGGCGCTGTCAGGCGGAGTGGGACAAGCGGGTGATACGTTCTGGTTGAGCGGCGGCAACTATGTGATTGGACACATCGACACCAAAATCGAAGGAGCGCCCGAACAGCCAATCACGTTCCGGCAAATGCCGGGAGAGTGGGCGCGAATTGATGGCTCGCTGACCTTCTTTGGAAGCCTGGGAAACGTGGTGCTTAGAGATTTTGAACTGTACAGCTCGGACACAAACCGCCTCAGCGCTCAAACCGACGTCGGGTTCAATCCGACCGACATCAAGATCATTCCCGGAGTCGCATCCTTCGTGCCGAATATGAGCTTCATCAATCTCGTGGTTCACGATCAGACCCGCCACGGTTTCTACATTTCGGAAAGCGCCACCAACAATCTTGTGTATGGGTGTCTGGTTTACAATAACGGCTGGGCTTCGCCCGACAACGCCGAGGGCCACAACTTTTACGTTCAAAGCAACAAGGGGACGAGAGAGATCACGGACAACGTGGCGTTCAACGTATCGGGGGCCAATTTTCAAATTTATGAAAACGCCATCAACATGCACCTCGTGGGGGTCACCCTGGATGGGAATGTGGCCTTCAATGCGGGAGCGCTGCAGGCAGTGCGAAACTATCGAGACTGGATCGTGGGGGTGGATGCGC
>QHOP01000337.1 GCA_003219345.1 Verrucomicrobiota bacterium | reverse complement strand
CATGGAATAAATCGTGCCGTTGCAGTGAACCCGTCCGGGCACGGTGAAGTCCGTATTTAAAGCGCACAATTCCATGTCCGGGGCGTAGAACACGCCGAATTCAAACAGCGGAATGGCCGCGATCTGAATCTCCTGCTTCACAGCCGAAGCGATGCCGTATGCGGAGGCGGTGTTGCGCGCGTTGGAAATGATCCGATAGGTGCTGTTGGAGCCTTTGAACCCGGTGTATTTCCAGTTCAGGTTGGTGTATTGCCAGGGCGTCAGTTTGGTCACATAAGTCGCATTCGGTCCGCCCGACGGATCGTTGAATTGATAATTTGCCCAGTCATTGACTTCCGCCTGCGTCGGAATCGACGCGCCATAGTTCGCGAGGTTGCCATCGACCCCGCTGACGCCGGAGTTTTGGAAATCTCGGGCCATGCTCGCCACGACCTTTTCCGTCGCCGCTTCCGCGGCCGCGACCGAATCGAAATACTCGTTGTAACGCTGGGTCAGGTTGCCGTTGGTCGTCATCCAGGCGAGCACACCGCTCAACAGCAGAAAAAGGACCCCGGTAAAAACCAAAACCAGGGCCAAAGAGAAACCGTCGCCGCATCGTCTGATCGGTTTGGTTTTCATCTTACTCCGCGTCATCTCGACCCTCCAACTCGTCCTGTGTTCGCTGACTTTGACGCGGCCGGACCGATCCTGAACGAACTCAGCAGCGCGGCGAACCGAAGATGATAATCCGGGAACCGTTTGGTGTTGGCTGTCAATTCGAACTCGACTGTTCCGCCATCGAACGCCACAAACGCTATTCGGCCTGAGACCGCGGTCTCTTCTTCCACCAGGCGTTCGATGTCGAATGCCAGTCCTTCCTCGCCGCTGGTGTAGCACCTGAACTCATGGGTGATTTTCGCGCCGGGATAGCGTTCCAGCACCTTCTGCCGCAGTTGTTCCGCTTTCAGCTCCGGCTTCCCCCCGTTCTTTTCCAGCAGGATTCTGATGCGGATGCCGGCGCGCAGGTCCTCCGGCAGCAGTTGGATGGTCTTCTTGGCCGCGTCCGGTTTTACGCTCCATCCCGCGGGCGACAGGAAAGACATCCGTTTTCCGTCCACGAGCAGAGCGTAACCTGGCACTTTGCCGCGTTCGGCGATTTCGATGGATTCGGTAACCAATCGGAACTCACCTTCCGCGCCGTGCAATCCCGGCAGGAGGAGCGCGGGCAGGGCAAGGCAACCCAACTTCACGATAAGGGATGAAGCGAGCGTGTTCATTGCGTCGAATTGGCTTGCGTGATGTTCCATGCGGCGTGAATGATCGTGCGGACCTCCGGCGTGCCTGGGGGCAGTTTGGCGTAGTCCTTAAAATTAGTATCGAAAGCATAGGCGCGCCGTGGCGGATTGCTGATATCATTGTTATTCCCCCAGTTCGCCGTGGCGATCTGGCTGGGAAACAACGCCACCATTGATCCGTTGAACGTTAGAGTGCGAGAGGTCCAGTCCTCGAGCAGACGCAAAAAATTTTCCACCCCGCCGCTGTAGTTACCGTTGGCGCTGGGCACGATTCCCCCAAGCACGGCGGCGTTGATGGTCGTGTCGTTGGCAACGCGGGCGGGGGTGTTCAGCCGCTTGCTGGCATCAGCGTCATTCCAGACGACAGACAGAACCGTGATCGCATCGGCGATAAGTGCCGCGGGCGCGGTGCCCGTAGTGTTCGTAGTGCCCAAAGCCCCTGCCGGCGCGTTGTAATGGCCTTTAACATAAAGGGGATTGTATGTGGCGATCGTCAACCCGTTGGCGGGGAGTGTCTGGCCATTGATCAGCTTCACGCCGGATAACGTCGTGGAGTCTGTCGAACGCAAATCCGCCACGTAAAGAATCTTCACCGGACGACCCAGTTGAGTGGTCAAACCGCTATAGGCGCTGTTGAAGTTTTGCAGGTCAATTTGTGTGGCTTGGATGCTCTTGCCCTCGCGTTTGTCGTAGGACGTAATGTTTGTCTGCACGAAGCTGCTGATGGAGGACCACGGTGGGCACACTGGTGTCGAAAAATTGTTGTAAGCGCCGCTCGTGGCGGTCACGGTGGAGTCGCTGACCAGGATGATCAAGTCGGCCTTGTTGTAGAAGCGCTGCAGGCCCAGGAGCGAATTGGCCGATTCAGAGCCTGGAGGAATGTCAATCAGCGCGTGCAGGTTGCTGGGATTGTTGCTGATACCGAGCGGGAGGTTGAGCGAACTGACGTTCCAATCGTGCTCCGCCTGATAGACAATGGTTCCCAGCGTCCGCGGATTCGAATCGTTGGGCGAGGCGGTGGGGAGAATCTTCTGCGCGGCGGTGACATGGTCAAGAAAGGTCACGACATTGGGGCTCGATGGCTGGCAATAGATCGTTCCATTGTCATGAACACGTCCGTTGAAAGTCAAGCCGCCGGAGCCCGGACAAATCTCCATATCCAGCGCGTAGAAGACCTCAAATTCAAACAGCGGAATGGAGACGAGCTGAATCTCCTGCTTCACAGCCGAAGTGATGCCGTATGCGGAGGCGGTGTTGCGCGCGTTGGAAATGATCCGATAGGTGCTGTTGGAGCCTTTGAAGCCGGTGTATTTCCAGTTCACGTTGGTGTATTGCCAGGGCGTCAGTTTGGTCACATAAGTCGCATTCTGGAAGCCTGATGGATCATTGAATTGATAATTGGCCCAGTCATTGACTTCCGCCGGCGTTGGAATCGACGCGCCATAGTTCGCGAGGTTGCCATCGACCCCGTTGACGCCGGAATTTTGAAAATCCCTGGCCATGCTCGCCACGACCTTTTCCGTCGCCGCTTCCGCGGCCGCGACCGAATCGAAATACTCGTTGTAACGCTGCGTCAGGTTGCCGTTGGTCGTCATCCAGGCGAGCACGCCCAGCGAGAAACCTTCGAGACCCGGTGTGACTGATTTGATTTTCATTCCAGTCTGGTGTCCCTAACGCTTCTTTACAATGACGCCGACCAAGCTGGAAACAGCAGCGCCCCTCACCCTGCCCTCTCCCCATCGGATGGGGAGAGGGTGGCCGAAGGCCGGGTGAGGGGAAAGCGCAACGTTGAATGGGTATTTCTGTGACATGACACTATTGCGAGCGGTGAGCAATCCGGGTCCGCACCTGGTAGCTTTTATAATAATTGGTTGGACCCACCGGCATGTTGGTTCCTCCCAGTTGAGAATATTGGAGCGTGACCCCGATAACTATGTTGTTCTGGTTGTTGGTCAGGATGTTCCCCTGCCAATCCTCGCCGCTGAACACCAGGCTGTTCGTGATCGCGCTGGCGACCACGAAGGCGTTGGTGGATCCATTCGTCACGCGTTTAAGCTTCTTGTCCGTGACATCCCAGAAATACCGGGTGAAAACGTTTGTGTCATTGGAAGGGTAAAGTTGAATGGCGCTTCCTTGTTTCAGCGTGCCGTCCGCGACTCTGGTAAACGAGTAGAGGTCCCCGCTGCCGATGCGGACCATTTTCGCCGACGTGATGTCGGTCACGAGGGGGTTGATCGTTTGTCGAACGCCGGCGCTGGCGCTCAATTTTGGCTGGGTGATCTGTATCACGCGAATTCCAAACAAATTCGTCGTCAGGACCGCCCCGACCACCATCAGGGAGATCGTTGACGCGATCAACACCTCCACCAAAGTAAACGCGGTTTGTTCGCGATAACTCCCGGTCGAGCTGTCCGGCTTATGTCGGCTGCGGATGTTCACTGATCAGGCGCGCGATAAGTGATGACCGTGTTCGTGAATGGTCCGCGCGATAAGACGGACCAGACGCAGTCCACGCGCACCATTTTCAGGTTGGTGTAGACGAGGGTTATGGTTGTCGTGTTGGTGGCGCGGACCGTATTCGTTCCGATCAAAGGGATGTCCAGGTTGGTGATCACGACTGGGAAATTGGCCGGCACGACCTCGTCCAATCCGTTCGTTCCTTGATAATAACCGAGCGGGTCCCATTTAGCGGCGCGGGTCTGTTCGAGCCGGCGCATCGCCATGGACTGGGCGGCCGTCGAGCAAGTGGACCATTCGGCCCGTTGGCCGAACAAGATAAATCCATAAAGAATTCCGCCGATGCTGATGGCGGCAACCGCGATTGAGATCATGGCTTCCGCTAGAGTAAATGCAAGACTGAGTTGCTTTCGGCCTGGTTTGATCGAGCGCCACAAGTTCATGATTTGCAAGGGTGCAAGGGGTTCGTGCCGTTGCAATCGAATAGTTGACAGCAAGGAGTTTGCCACGAGGTCTTTTCTTTCCAAGCGTATTGTTGCCCAGGTGTTTCGGTAAAGTCATTCCGGGACATGATTGAGCGTGTAATAGAATGTGTCATGCCAAAGCCCCCGCCCGGCCGCGCTCATCACGCCAACCATCCGCACCGCAGTGACGTATCCGGCCCGCCAGCCCTTCAATGAAAGACTCACTCTCTTCCGCTCGGTGGAGAGAGCGGCCTGGGCGACTTCGATTGGTGTTGCACTGTTCTTCCCGCCATCGTGGTCGATCTCCGGCGAACCGTAGCTGCCGGAATATTCGTAGGTGAATTGGCTGACCGCATAGTGCTCCGTATTGGTCCCCGTTGCCGCATCCACCGGTTCCGTAAAAATCAGTTCGAATCCGTCGCGCTTGGCGTGAACTTCCTTCACTTCAAACGGCCTCCACCCTGTGAAACCCACACGCTCCAATGAATATTCCATCGGCGCGGCTGTGGACCACGCCCGTTTGCAACCGCCGACATAAAGTTTGCCGTCCGGCCCCATCGACAACCGGTTCACCGCGCCCGCGAACCCTTTTGCAAACGGCCACACAGCTCCTTGCCATTCACCGTTTACTTTTTCCATCGCCACGCGCATGACGATGCTGTTCTGAAAATCGCCGACGAGCATCTGCCCCTGAAACGGCCCAAGCCGATCGTCCGTGATGACGGCGATGCCGCTGGCTGAAGGCGCGAGTCTGCGTGGGAACCAGAGGGCGGGCGGTTGAAAATTTTTTGGGTGCAGATAGTCGGCTTCCGGCGCGGGGTAACTGGCTGGAAAGCCGTAGAATTTCCCTCGCTGTAGATAGTTCAGTTTGCAGGCCCCAATCCACTCGCCCTGATTGTCGGTCACGAAGAAATCCTGGTCGGGTCCAAAGCTCGCCCAGCCGTTAGGCGCGCGCAGCCCGCTGCAAAAACCCTCCAGCTTATGGTCGTTGGCCGCGATTCGCACACACCATCCGACATAAGGCACGTCCCAGCGACCGTGCTGGCCGGCCAGAAACAGATAAAAATCATTGTTCCGATCAACGGCCGGCCCGAAGGTGAAGGAGTGATAGTTCCCGGTGAAACCCCAGTCGGCATTGATGGTTTCGTAAAGGTCGGCTTCGCCGTTCCCGTCCGTGTCCGTCAATCGCGTCAACTCACACTTCTGCGCGACATAAATCCGGTCATTGACGACTTTGAGTCCAAGCGGTTCGTTCAGTCCGCGTCCGAATCGGCGATACGCAGCTCTCTCCACCGGTCCTTGAGCGTTTTGGACGAGATACACTTCACCCGGCCAGGTGCAGACCGCCAGGTCGCCGTTGCCGAGCCAGTCCATCCCGCCGACCAGCAAATCAATTTCGCGCGGCAACGGGAAATGTTCGATTCGATAGAATTCATCGCCGCTTTCCCGTCGCGCCGCCGCGGCATCGCCGGCAAACACCTTCGCACCGGGAGCCTCGGAATCCTTCTCGGCGCTCGTCACCGACGACAGGTTGGCCGGCGCGACGGTCGCTCCGGCTGTTCGGTTCAACGTTATGGAAGCGATTCGCTCGGGTGAGGCAAGTGTGACGACCTCAAACGCCAGCTCTTTCGTGTGTGGCGGAATTCGCAGCCAGGCGCGCGACTCCATCCCGACAACGCGATTCGTCTTCACGGCGCTGTCCGGACCTTTGCCGTCCTTCTCCGCCTGCAACAACACCGGGTAATCCACTTCCTGTTGGCTGGGCTGCCATTCCAGTGGCCCGTTGCCGCGCAAGATGAGCGTCAGATAACCTGCATTCAGTTGCACTGTCATGGCCGATTTCAAATCGCCCAATAACCACGCTTGGTTCATCGCTGCGTTGGCGAGATAAAACAGGTCTTGGTCGCAGGAGCTGATCTGGAAACGGCGGACGACGGCCGCCATATTTCCAGTCATTTCCCGTCGCGGCGTTTCAAAAATCTGCACGGGTTTCCCCTCCTCCCTTGCCAGTTCATATATGAGAGTGACGGCGCCGCCCTTGGTGCTGATCCCTTCGAAGCGGGCGCTTTTCGGTCTCTCGAATTGGTCCTGTTGCGCTCGCCTGCCAATCCGCCAGGGAAATACGGGTGGATTACCCCAGAGCGTTTCGCCGTCGAAGTTGCAAAGAAACGGACTTTTCTGCCCGGTGTATGGCGGGCCCATAAGGTTTAAGCCTGCGCCGGTCCACACGGTATGCGTCCGCAATAGCTGCGCGTCGAACGCCAGGTGCAAATTCGTTGCCAGCGGAATCACGATGCTGCGTGACGACTCGGCCATCGGCGCGCGCCTGAACGGTTGATCGATTGGATCGCGTTTAGGGTTGGCAACGGCGGCGGCCAGATAACCCTGCACTGCCCGAAACTGCGCGAGCAAAGCGCAAGCAACCAACGTGCACCACACTCTGAAGCAAACATGCGCCGCGGTTTTCAAAGCGCGGCCTATGTTCATCCAAATCCAGCCACGGTCAACGCTGAACCTATCCGGGCGTCAAACATCGAAGAAGACCCTCAAGCGCCTCTTGCGTTCAGGGTAATGTATCCGCTCCGGCCGCCCCATCCAAACATCGCTCACACCCGGCGAATAATTGGCGCCGATGAGACGGGCGCGGTTGATCCAGTCGCCGGTCGTCGCGAGCAATGCTTCGTTCTGCGCCGCAACCTCGACCGACCTCTGCGGCCAAGGAGGATG
>QHOP01000336.1 GCA_003219345.1 Verrucomicrobiota bacterium | reverse complement strand
AAGATCGTTTGAGCGGTCGCGGAGGATTTAGCCCCGCCGCCGCTCCCGCCGCCGCCGCCGAGTAAGCTGCTGAAGTCCATACCTCATTTCTTGCCGACGACGAAGACGAGGAGGAGCACGCCGATGACGGCCGCGGCGATCCCGCCGATGACGGCCCAGTTGGTTTGGCCTCCGCCTTGTTGGATAATCTGTTTCGGCTGGTTCAGTGAACCCAAGACGCCCGTCGCGGTCTTGCTGCCGAAGTTCAGATAGTCGAGCAGCGAGGGGTCTGCGTTCTCATCCATGTTTCACCTCGTGCTCTCTGACGGACGGGCGGGGATCGTTCATCTCCTGCACCGATGGCCGAGCGTGCCCGTGTTCCTGGACGAACGATCCCGCCGAGGGTGTCGCCGGCGCGGCCGATGGTTGCTTCACCGGGCGCGGCGTTTTGGAAGTTGTTCTTTTCGTAGTTCAGTCGAGCGGCCGGTCCCATGAATGATCGAAGAGAGACCGGCGCGCTCGCAGAGGGCGTGAATGGTTCGCCCTTTATTTAGTCCGGCGGTCCGGTCCGCTTGATGATGGCGGTCTGTGTGCCAGCGGCCGCGGCGTTCCAGGTCAACTTGAGCGTCAGCTCCTTGATCGGTTCGCCGTTCGCCTGAGTCGGCAGCGCGCCGTTGACAGGGTCGTCGTAATCGAACACCAGGTCGTAACGCGGCGTGGCGCTGGTGTCGGGATTCATTTCGCGTCCGACGAGTGTCGCCGCGTTCTGGACGTTGGTGATCTTGTCGCGAAGCTCCTCGCCGTTGGCGGTCAACTTCACGTCATTGACGAATTTCCCGTCGGAAGTCGGGAAAAGGTGTATCGCCTCAATGAAGTCGACCTTGTTAATCGTGGTGATGTCCACGGAGGTGCCGACGGCCGAGAAGTCTTGCCGAGTCCACTTTGAAATCAGGCCAATGGGCCGGTTGTCGTAGTCAAACTCATACCAGCCGCTCAACAGCGGCGCGGCCAGGCCGGCCTTCATGGTTACTTCAAGCTGGAAGCTGTTGATCCCATTGGCCCGAAGAGCCAGCGCCTGCACTTCATCGACGCTCTTGCGCCAGGGTTCAGCGAAATGGATCGGCAGACGCAGCCGGCGAGTCGCCTGCCCGTCCACGCCAGTTGCCGTCAGCAGATGGGCCGCGCCATTGACGCCGTTGAGCTGATTGGTTTGGTCGCCGGTAGCGATGCGCTGCGGCTTGCCGTTGATCTTGACCACGATGTCGTCAACCAGATCGGTGATCGTGTTGGCGGCGACGGCGTTGTTGCCCAGCTCGAGCGTGATCGTGTGATAGCGAAGACCCAGCGGCAGATTGCACACGGCCTTCTTGCCCGCGGCCACTGAATCGAAAGTTGGGAGTTGTTTGATGCGGAGCATGGTGTTGAGCGGTTATGCCCCGACGACGAGCTTGCGCGCCGCGGTCGGCAGCAGCCGGAAGACGGCAAACAGCACGACGACGGCAACGAGAGCCGTGGTGAGGTAAGGTTTGAGTTCTTTCATGGAGAAGCCGCGCTAGGCGGAGTTGATGTCTGCGGCTTCGTGCGGCGTGGAGTGGCGCCCCAGGGAATCCTCTCCCCGCGCTTGCGCCTGGCCGACACGGCCTGCAATGCGTCCTCACCCTCGCACCGGGCCCCGGGCGCCGCCAGAGAGCGTAAGTACTCACAAGTGAGCACGCGGGGGGGCCTTCCGCTACGATCCCGCAGGTGGACAAGTCTGGACAAATCCACTGGAAAGCGTATCATTCCGACATGGGTAAGCGGAATAAAAGGGCGGGGATTGACCTGCTGGATAGCGACCTGGTCGAGCAGCTTGACCACGTCATCTCCCTCACCAAGGAAAATCAGTCCGTGGTGTTGCGCATGGCGATCCGCGCTGGCCTGCCAATCGTAGCCGCCCGGCATCAAGTGCCCAGACCGGAAGGTTATTTTGCCAACGCCTACCCGCGGTCCAAAGACCGCCAGGAATTGAAAACCGCGATGGCCAAAGTCTCCCAAAAACGCCGGCGATGAAAATCCGCCAGTGGGAAGTATGGAAAAGCCGGCCGCCCGGTTTTGAAAAGGATCACTGGTTCGTCCTGCTCTCTGGCCAGGAGCTTTGTGATGATTCCCACGAGTTGCTTGTCAACGGGCTGGCGTGCTGGTCCCTTCGCGGTATCCCCGACCAACTGCAAGTGCGCCTCAACAGTGCCGATGGCTTCGCGACGCCGACGGTCTGCGATTGTGACTTCGTTTTTGCTCTGGAGAAGTCAAAGCTGCACTCCTCTTTGGGCATGGTCAGTTGGGAACGGCAGCAAGCAATCAAGGCCAAGGTCAAAGAAGTCTTCAGACTTTGATCTGCCCGCGCAGCTCGCCGCCCTGCTCCGCTCGCGAGATGAAGTGAAGGTCCGGCAGCGCGCGCAGCTCCTCAGCGTTGAATCCCCGCTCAACTGGAAACTCCAGCACGGCCGAGTCCTGGAGCCGGAAACAGACCAGCTCCGAACACTCGTTGCGCAGCGCCAGGTGAAGTTTGTTCGGCAGTTGAGTGTTGAGCACTGTTCCCAGGCCGCGCTTGCGGCCGGTCTGGACGCACAGCGCCAGCTCTTCCGGGACCTTCTGCGAGGAGATGAACTTCCACACCTCGTCCACCATCAAAACTTTTTGGCCGGGCAGCCGGCTGGCCATTTCAAACGTCCACTCACAAAAGAACGCGCAGCCGTCGGCGACGCGGCCGGGAAAGAGCGTGTGCGGATCGAAAATCACCCAACCGCCGCTGCTGCACAGCGCCAGGCCCAAGTCGTAAACGTCGCGCGCCGGCGCGAGCTGCAACCGCTGTGCGGCCTCTCCTTCGGGATCGAAGATGAACCGCGCCGTGAAATCGCCGTTGATGAGGTAGCGAAAGGCAAACGTGCTCTTGCCGCTCTGCCCCACGCCGGCGCAGATCGTCACGCTGCGCTTGTTCTCGACTTGGAGGTTCACCGCGGCAGCCGAGGACCCACAAAATTCCCTTCGGCGAAATTCCGCAGCCGGTCCAAACCGAGGATAAGCAATGCCTGGTCGCGCTCGTGAATCACGCGGTAGAGAGCGTCCACAGCGCCTTCATCGTGGCCGCGCTCGCCACAGCAGCGTTGCAAAGGTTCACAAAGTTGGTACTCGAGCGTCTGCTGATACTTCCGTAGCCGCTTCATCTCGCGGCGCTCTTTGCGCAGCCGTCTTGCTTTGGTCCACTTCACGCCTTCTCCCCATTGGCTGTCGGCTTCACCGCTCGGTGCTGTGCCGGCTCGTTCGACTTGTTCCGCTCCTCCTTCATCGCCTTCAAATCCTGCACCGCCAACCAAAGGTCAGTCGCCCACAGACCGAAGCAGCCGGCGAAGACCATCACCGGGTAATGCCTCGGGTCCAGGCCGAGCGCGGCGAACACGTCCGGCGACAGCTCCACCATCAATGCGCGGTCATCTTTCGGCAGACATGCCGCACGATCAAAACGAGCCAGCGTTTCGCCCGTGACGCCGGCTTCCCGCGCTGCCGTGCCGACGTAGCGCCGCGCGATGGACTCGCAGCGCGTGAGGACAGCGTTAGTAGTCCGCTGAACGAGACCGGCATCAATTGGCACAGCAGCCAAGCTGCAGTCCGGTGCTTGAGCCGGCACCAGGGCCGCCACACCAGGCGCGTGCCCAGGCGAAGCCGCGGGCACAGCCGGTCCAGGAGCAGCGTCACCCTTGCCGCCAAAGATGCCTTGGAGCTTCTTCTTCCAAACGCCGAGGTGTCCGCCCTCTTTGTGAGTGAGTTTTTCGCCGACTGCGTGTTTCGCCAAAATCTCAGCCGTGAGAGCATCGGGCGCGACGGCGGCCGCTGCCGCTGCTCTAACCTCCGCGCTATCCGCTGTGCTTGTCTCTCCCATTGGTCCCGCTTCAATCGAAAAAAGTTGCTCGGGCCTTCTTTGCCGGCTTGGGCGCTGGCCGAGGTGTCGGCGGGGTCTTGAGCTGGCGATTTTCATCCTCCAGCTCCGCGATCCTGGTCTCCCGCTCTTTGATGTCCCGCTCCAATGCCA
>QHOP01000335.1 GCA_003219345.1 Verrucomicrobiota bacterium | reverse complement strand
GGGCCGAGTACGCAGGTTACGTGCGTGCGAACAAATTCGTCGCCGTCCTTCAGCGGCAAGCGCGCCAAATGGCTGGGACCAAACCGTAGAGGATGAGTCCGGCGCTCCGAGATCAGGTGCGGGAACGTGCCGGAAATCGGTGCGAGTATTGCCAACTGACAGGAAGATTCGCCACTTGCCGCACTTCACATCGAGCACATCATCCCACGGATTCATGGCGGGGGCGACGATCTCGACAACCTGGCTCTGGCTTGCATTGACAGCAATCTTCACAAGGGCCCAAACCTCACGGGGATCGATCCCCATACTCGTCGGGTCACCGAGTTGTTTCATCCGAGACACCAGCGGTGGGACGATCACTTTGAGCGGCGCAGCATCTATGTTATCGGCAAGACGGCCACCGGAAGGACGACGGTTCGCGTCCTCAACATGAACTCTGAAGATCAACTCGCACTCCGATCGTCGTAAGACTCTCGAATCGCAGCGATTCGTTTCTCATCGGTTGCTGCGAATCGTGAACACACCGGACGAATTCGTTCAGGAAGACCCACCTTTCATTTGTGCGCTAGGCGATGATTCTGAAAACTGGAGGTGGGAGCGATATTCCTGGCGCTGGCATAGGCATCTCGACGGGTACGAGACGGTCTGGATCGTACAGAATCCCGCAAGGGTGCCGAAACTCTCACGATTTCCTCTGTGCCGTGCTGATTTTTCGAGCCTCCGCTTTGAGGAGTGTCATGAGATGATTGACGTGCTCCATTTGGTCCAGCTCAGACTCCCTCCGCTTCACTGAGCTGGCTTTCCGGTTTTTGTAAAGCAACTCACGCGACCTGTCGACGTGGTCCTCCGACGGCCGGAATGCAACGATTTCCTCCGGCCGGGTCCGCTGGCAAGAAACTCGATGACTTCGCGCCAGTGCGGGGAAGTGCCGTCACCGTGCTGCTGCAAACCGCGCTCGATGATTTCCTCGAGTTTCGCCCTCCTGCGCCTCCAACCGGCGAGCGAGCTGGTCGGGCAGATCAATGGTCACGTGTATGTTCGAATCTTACCACAGGCAGGCGTCCGCTGCTCGGCATCCTGATTCTTTGTCACACTTGGCCATGTGACGACAATATAGGATGATTACAACGCGCTTCAAAACCCGGCGAATAACAATGCCTCAAGCCGATCCATTCAGTCTGAACGAATTCTGTGACCTCGTGAGGGAACACCAGAGTGGATTGCGCGCGTTTATTCGCGCGCTGGGCGTGGAAACTGACTGGGTGGACGACTTCGCCCAGGAGGTCTTCGTTATTGCGTACCGGCGGCGCGAGCATTTCGATAATGATAAGGACTTCGGCAAATGGCTGCGCGGCATCGCGCGCAATCTCGTGATGAACGAGCGCCGCAAAGAAGCGCGCCACGCCAGAATTATTTCCGGGCCGTTCACCGACATGCTATTGGAAAACCAGCGGGTGACGGAGACTGAAGAGCCGGCCGATCTTCGTCGGCTGGTGCAAGCGATGAACGATTGCATCGCACAACTTCCCGAACGCAGCCGCGCCCTGCTCCGGAAAAGATATGAAACAGCAAACAATGCTTCGACGTTGTCGGGCCTTTTCAAAATGCGTCCCGATGCTATCCGCCAGAACCTGATGCGCATTCGCGCGTGGGTCAAACAATGCGTTGAAAACAAGCAAGCTTGGCGATGAACGAGGAGCGCTATCACGAATTGCTCGGGCACCTGCTGGATGACGAGTTGAATTCAACTCAAGCGCGGGAGCTCGCCGATTGGCTGCCCCGAAACCCCGACCTCCGCTCCGATGTCCAACATCACCTGCAACTTTGGGATTTGTTCTCGCAACAGTGTCAGGGCGAACGAACGGCTGACGCCTTCGTTGAAGCGTGCAAAACACGGATAGCGGCGGGAGCCGACGGAAACATTTTTGTCCGTGAGACCGAGCAGAAACTTCGTGAGGCTGCCGGGAAGAAAGCGAGAACAGAAGGCAAATCAACGCTCTTATTGATGGATTGGTTTCGACGATTTGTTCGGTCGCCTCGCCGGGTGACGGGATTAGCGGCGGCGTTGCTCATCGGCCTGAGCATTTTGCTGTTTCCTTCCAGCAATAACGAGCCAACACTGGCCGTCGCAAAAGGAACTAGAGTTACGCTCGAACGCGACGGCCAGTCCTTCCCGGCGCAAGACGGAGTGAAATTGGTGCCGGGTGACGCGCTGAAAACCAGCACCAACGGCGCGACGCTCATCACTTACGGCCGCGAAAATACCAGGATCGTCGTCGCGTCCGACACGGAGCTGAAGTTCCAGAACTGGAAAGAAGGCAAACGCTTTGACCTGCGGCAGGGCAGAATTGAAGCCACGGTGGCGTACCAGCCGAAATTGCATCCCATGGTTTGGCGAACTGCTCAGGCCCAAGCGACTGTGGTGGGAACTGAATTGGCCTTGGAGGTGTCAACCAACACAACTAAGCTGGAAGTGCTCGATGGAAAAGTGGAGCTGTCGTCGCGGGTCAACGGCCAAGTGATCCAGTTGACAAACAGTGAGTACGCGGTCGTAGCAGACGGGACCGAGCTAAAAGTACAACGGTTCCCTTGGGGCCGCGGAACCATCCTGCGCGAATACTGGTTGGGTATTCAAGGGTTCCATGTGGGAGATTTGACCCAGGACGCTCGCTATCCGAACGAGCCCAGCGGAAGCGAGTATCGTTACCGTTTTGCCAGCCTGACAAATTGGGGGAGCAATTATGGCGCGCGTTTCCGCGGCTATCTGCATCCGCCAAGGACAGGCGCTTACACATTCTGGATTGCCGCCAGCGAGAGTGCGCAACTGTGGCTGAGTTCCGACGAAAGGCCGGGCGTGGCGGAAATGGTCGCTTCACTGAGCCAACCCGTGCGGCTTGAAGAATGGGAGAAATATCCTTGGCAAAAGTCCGAGCGAATCAAACTGCAAGGGGGCCGCAAGTATTACATAGAGGCGCTGCATAAGGCAGAGCAGCCCGGAGCCGATCATTGCTCCGTAGCCTGGCAGCGGCCCGAAGGGAAACGCGAAGTGATTGCTGGCGAGTTCCTCTCGCCCTTCACACCAGCAACGGAGAAAGGAATACGATGAAACGGAATTCTGAAAATCGGCAAGGGCTTTATGAAACGTCGTTCCTGATCGGCGGTGCTTTTACCCTAATCGAACTTTTAGTGGTTATCGGCATCATTGCCATCCTGGCGTCCCTGCTCCTGCCAGCACTCGCCAAGGCAAAGGCCAAGGCGCAGTCCGTCGCCTGCTGCAACAATCTCAGGCAACTCCAGCTTGCCTGGACAATGTATGTTCACGATAACAATGACGCCCTGCCGCCCAACATCTCCAGAGCCAGCGGTCCTGACGGCCTCTTTCGTCAAAACGTTTCCAATTCCTGGGTGCTTGGAAATGCACAGCGGGACTTCACGACAAGTAACATCCAAGGCGGTGTCCTTTTCAGGTACTTCGGCGCGCCCGGCGTCTATCGCTGTCCCAGCGACAAGTCAGCCGTAATGCATCATCCGGGATTGCCGCGGACCCGCAGCTATTCCATCAATTTCTGGCTGAATTGCGACATTGATCCCTTCGAATCTTATCAGTATCCGGCAAACCCCACCAACGAGCCCGCGGACAAAACCAAGTTCTCACAACTCATCGATCCTCCCGCGTCTCAGATATTCGGCTTCATGGACGAACACGAGCAAAGCATCGATGACGGCGAGATCGTGGTCGGCAACCCAGTGAATCACGTGCAGGACATTTGGTATGAGCTCCCAGCAGACCGGCACAGCCAGGGAAGCAGTATCTCCTTCACTGACGGCCGCGTGGAGCATTGGCGCTGGAAGTGGCCGAAAAAGTTCCGGCCGCCGCACGGGCAACCTGTGGCATCTCCTCCCCTGGATCCCCAGCGATACGATTTACAAGACCTCCACCGTCTCCAAGCATGTGTGCCGCACAACCTCAATTAGCGATTGAGCGGCGTATCGCCTCTGCTCCTCGCGGCTGCCTTCCTGTGCGCGACGGCTCACACGGGCAGAGCGCAGCCCACTATCCAATTCAGCGCGAGCAGCTACACTGTTGCCGAAAGCGCTTGTTTCGCCACGATCACCGTGCAGCGATTGAGCGACCCCAGCACCACGGTCGGTGTGGACTTCGCCACCACCGACGGAACTGCAACGAATGGATTGAAATATACGGCGGTGTCAGGGACGCTGGCCTTCGGCGCGGGCGAAACCAATAAGACCATTGTCGTGCCGATTCTGGACGAAGGTTTTGTCGAGGGCTCCAAGACCTTCAGGGTCATCTTGAGCAATCCCACCGTCGGGGCGGTGCTGGGCGCACGCACCAATGCAACCGTGCGCATCACCGATAACGACGTGGGAATTCAATTTCAGCTCGCCACCTACTCCGTGGCCGAAGATGCGGGCGCGGTATTGATCGGTATAGTGCGGGGCGACGATGGGATGCTTCCCGCTACCGTGGACTTCGCCACAGCCGACTTGAGCGCGGCCAACGGACTGGATTATACCGGCACCACCAACACGCTTTCGTTTGCATCTGACGAAAGGCTCAAATTTGTTCCCGTCCCAATCCTGAACAACAGCCTCAAGCAACCGAACCGGACTTTCCGCGCGACCTTGGCCAATCCGGCCGGCGCCTCGCTGGGCTTTCAAAAGACAGTCATGGTAACGATCGTGGATAACGATCAAGGCTTTCAGTTCGAGTTCGCCAGCTACACGATCACCGAAGATGCAGGTGCGGCGCTGATCACCGTGCTTCGGGGCAACGATGATACCAATTCCACCGTCACCGTGGACGTCGCCACCGCCGATGTCACCGCGACCAACGGACTCGATTACACCGGCGTCACCAACACGCTCTCTTTTGCGCCTGGAGAGAGGTTCGGGCTGATCACCGTCCCGATCCTCAACGACGCCATCAAGGAACCAACCAAGAACTTTCGCGTGACCTTAAGCAACCCGACCGGTGGCGCTGCTCTCGGGTCGCGAACAACTGCCACCGTAAGCATTGTGGACAACGATCCCGGGGTAGGTTTTGAACTCGGCAGCTATTCGGTTTGGGAGAATGCGGGCACCATCGCAGTAACGGTCCTTCGGGGCAACGATGTCGCTTTGGGGCCGATCACGGTCGATTATGCGACGAGCAACCTGACGGCCACGGCGGGGCAGGATTATCAGGCGGTATCGGGCACGCTGGCGTTCAACCAGAATGAAACAGTCAAGGCCATCAGCATCCCAATCCTGCGAGACGGATCGGTCTTGAACAACACGAGCTTCGCTGTGACGCTGAGCAATTTGAGCGGTGGAGCCACGCTGGGGAGAGCGTCCACCACGGTAAACATTCTGGACGCAAGCAGATTAACCTCTCGCACGGTGGTGCCGCCGTTTGATACCGCGCTGATGATCCGGCGTGAGAAGGGCGTAAACCTCCTCACCTGGACCGGCGGCGGCCACCTGCAAAGGGCGGATCGCTCGGCGGGGCCTTGGCAAACGCTGACGGGCGCCACCAATCCGTTCACAGTTCAGTCTCCGATCCCGGCCACCTTTTACCGCGTCACACGCCCCAAGCCGGTGAACGTCTATATCCCCTCCAGCTACGACGGCCAAACGCCAGTGCCACTCGTAATCCTGCTGCACTCCTACTCCAAAACCGGTGCCGAAACGGAAGCCTACATGCAATTCCGCCCCTTGGCGGAAGCGCGCCGGTTTCTCTACTGCTACCCGGACAGCACGATAGACCGTTGGGGATATGAGGGCTGGAACGCCACGGATGCGATAGGCTACGACTTCGGCAGCAACGGCGTTGATGACGCAGGCTATCTGCGCAGTGTAATCGAGGAGATCGGCAGGCAGTTCGCAGTGGACCAAAAGCGGATCTATTTGGTCGGACATTCCAACGGGGGCTTCATGGCTTATGGTATGGGTTGCCAGTCTGCGGATCTCATCGCCGGCATCGCCAGCTTGGCCGGCATGACCTTCCTTTCCTTACGCTGGCGGGGCTTTGACTACTACCGGCGTGGCGTTTCAGTACGCGGCGAATATGCCTCCGTTTCCCGGTGCGCTGCAGACGGTCCAGACTTGGGCCGGGTATAATGGGGCCAACGGTCAGGTTACTGATCCCGCGCCAACCCTGGACTTAACGACCGATGTTGCCGGATTGGATACCGTGGTCACGCGATACGCCAATGCCCTGACGGGGGGCGCCGTCGAACTCTGGACGATCAACGGCGGCAGCCATGTCCCTACATTGTCCCCGGAATTTTCCAGACGGGTCGTCGACTGGCTTCTGGCCCATCCAAAACGCTGAGCAGTTGCGAGAGTGAAGGTTGACCCAACCTTCACCAAGATCACCTCCGGCGCCAGCATCACCGATAAAGGCTTTCCAGCGTGGGTTACACCGCGCTTTCCGGTCCGGCGGACCAACAAACGAGGGACTGGAAAGTCGCCCGGACCCGCAGGCTCGAAAGCCTGCCCCTACACAACGCGGTCTCCCGGTTTTGCGTTTCGTACAGATTTCATGTAACGATTTGCCGCTGGCGGCAGAGATAGGGTGAGAGACCACCCGTCATGGACAACCACGAACAGTTCACTCGCCGTTGGACCGAAGCCCAGCCCATTGTCGCCGGCTACATCAACGCGGTTGTCGCGGATTTCCAGGAAGCGGAGGACCTGCTTCAAAACGTCGCGGTGATCCTTCTTCGCAAGTTCCCCGAATACGACGCGCAACGGCCGTTCGTCGCCTGGGCCATTGGCATCGCCAAACGCGAGTTACTGATGGCCCGCCGGCATCACGCCAGGAATTTTCTGTGTTACCAAGCCGATTTGCTGGAACGCATCAGCGAGGCGTATCAAGAACTGGCTCCGGAATTTGAGGACCGCTCGCGGGCGCTGCGCGACTGTTTGCGCAGCGTCAAGGGCCGCGCAGGCGAATTGCTGCGGCTGCGCTATGAGGAATCGCTCAAACCCAATGCGATTGCCACGCGCGTAGGCATCGCAGTCGTGGCGGTGCGCGTGATGCTGAGCCGCACGCGGGCTACATTGCGCGAGTGTATCGAGCGCAAATTGAAACTGCAAAAGGTCCGGCCATGAACGACGAGCCGCAACTGATTGATGGCTACCTGGACGGCGAACTGACTGCCGACGAGGAACGCCGCCTGGCGGAATGGCTGGCCGCGGACCGCGAGCATGTCCGCCAGTTTGTGCGCGAAACCTATCTTCACCGGAAAATCCGCGAGACAATGCTGGCCCGTCAGTTTCGGGCCGACGCGGTCGCGACCGTTGACAGAGCCGCACGAGAACCCTGGCCGTGGCCGGCTCGAGTGCTGCCGCAACTGGTTGCCTTGCCCTGGACCACCGTGCTTCGCCGCGTGTGGTTGCCGCTCACGGCCTGTGTGGCTCTGGTCGCTGGCTTCTGCGTTTGGTGCTTTGGCCCCACCATGGGCGAGCCGGTGCTGGCTGAAGTTTCAGCAGGAGGTGTGATGCTCGAACGCGCAGGCAAAACGGT
>QHOP01000334.1 GCA_003219345.1 Verrucomicrobiota bacterium | reverse complement strand
CGCCAGCGCCGGCAGCGTGCGCTGATGGCTGACGATTTCGACGTTCAGCATGTTGATCGCTTCTGCGACGGCCGTGTTTTTATCCGTCAGATCGGACAAGTTTTTCAACAGCTCGTTGGCCACACTGAGCCGCGCTTTCAGACCTTTGGCCGCGCGGAATTCGCCAATTAAACGCTCCTGCAACGAAATCTCCTTCGTCTGATAAACAATCGAGTCGGATTTTTTCGCGGGCACCAGGAAATGGCCGTCCTTCTTCAGTTCATGCTTGGCCACCTCCCACCATTTCTTCCAGTCGTCCGCAATCACGTCCGGCACGAGCACCTGCTGGATCTGCTCCAGCGTCGCCTTGCCGCCGAAGCTCTGGAGGACGAGCTTGATGAGATCCAGGTGGTGCAACGCCGCCATCTGGCGCAGCGATTGGAGGTCCGACGCCTTGCGCGCGAGAATGTGGTCACTGGGGATGGCTTTGAGCGACTCCGAAGCGAAGCCCAGGTCCATCGAATGCCCCGGCTTGTTTGGGAAATCAATGGTCAGCCGCGCAAAAACCGTGTCCACCGCCTTGATTTTGCCGAAGCCCCAGCTTCGATGCATGGCGTATCCGCTTTGGACCAGTTGCAACAACGGTTCAACGTGTTGGCGGTCGATCTTGCCGGCGGCAACCAGTTTCTCCAACTCTTCTTTCATAAATCCTCAAAAAACTCGCTCGCAATGAAACGGATGTCATTATTAGGCAGTGCGAGTTCAAAAACCAAGAGAAATTGCCGCGCGCGTTCTCCAGCAACGCGAGATCGTCCGCCGGCAAAGAACCCTCGACTGGCTCATCGCGCGAAAGACCGAACGCCGCGCCCGGAAGGCGACGCTGCAAATTTTGCTTCGGCTCGGGCTGTATCAAATGTTCTGGCTCGACCGCATCCCCGACCACGCGGCGGTGAACGAAACCGTCGAGCTGGCCGGACAACTGGGCTGCGGCAGTCAGTCCGGTTTCATCAACGCCCTCCTGCGCGGTTATGCCCGCGAACGCGAGGAGACCAGAAAGCTGCTCGACGAATTGAAAGCAAATCAGCCGGGCCTCGGCTACTCCCACCCGGACTGGCTCTGCGAACGCTGGCAGAAACGCTGGGGCGCTGAAAAGCTGCGACAATTGCTCGAATGGAATAACGCGCCGCCGAAAACATTCGCCCGTGTCAACACGCTGCGCACTGAAGCCGGGAAACTGCTTGAGCTGTGGCGCGACGAAGATGTCGAATACGATTTTATCCGCCGCGACTGGCTGGAGGAGAATCTGGTCTTTGAACTGAAGTCGCATCCCCCGCTGACCAGCCTGCCAAGTTTTCAAGCGGGACTCTTTTACGTTCAGGACCCGAGCACCCTGCTGCCGGTTCGTGAACTGGGTCCGCAACCGGGCGAGAGCATCCTCGACCTTTGCGCCGCGCCCGGCGGCAAGACAACCTACATCGCCCAGCTCATGCAGGACCGCGGCCGACTCGTGGCCGAAGATGTGGACAGCTTCCGTCTGCAATTGCTGAGCGAAAACTGCGCGCGCCTTGGTGTCTCTTGTGTGGTGATCACGGCACCTGGTGACGAAGTCAGAAATCTGGCTCGCCCTCACCCCGGCCCTCTCCCCCAGGGAGAGGGAGAATCGCCCTCAGTCGGTCAGCGAATCCGATGCGGTCGGAACCCACAGGCCAGCTCGCTTGCTGTTCCCTCTTCCGAGGGAGAGCGGCAGCGTGAGTGGAAACACAGCGATACCATTCCACCCTTCACCCTGCGCCCTCCGCGATTTGACCGTGTGCTGGTGGATGCTCCTTGCTCCAACACCGGCGTGATGCGCCGGCGGGTCGATTTGCGCTGGCGCGTTCGTCCGGAGGAGATCGATCGGCTCCGCACGGCACAGTTGGAGTTGCTCCACCACGGCGCTCTGCAAATCAAACCAGCCGGCGTGCTCGTTTACAGTACGTGCAGCCTGGAACCGGAGGAAAACGGCGAAGTGTTGAAAGAATTCTTAGCGAGCCATTCCAGCTTCAGGTTGGAATTTGAACGCGAGTTGTTGCCTTTAGCCGATGGGGTGGACGGCGCGTATGTCGCCAGGTTCGTGAAACGGTGAGGCGAGTCTCCTGCCGAGCCGTGACTCCCAACAACAGAAATCAGGGCTCGACGGAGTCTCGCCCCACCCGGTTCATGGGAAGGGAACACCTCCAGAAATTTGGACGCGCATCGGAGCCTTGAACCCACCCCCAACCCCTCCGGAGGAGGGGAGTCAATATCGGGGCACGCTTGCCGAGTTCCCCTCCTGGGAGGGGCCAGGGGTGGGTCGGTTCATGGGAGGCCTCCACGGCCCCGCATTGGCACCATGAACTCCGAAAACGGTAGGGCGCGGTGTCTTCACCGCGCCGCGTCTTGTTCAGCGGGGCAACCGGCGTTCAATTCCTTGACCCCTGGACTGCATTTGCCAGAATCCCCACAACCACATGAGCGCACCGAAGAAAAAAAGTGGAGTCATCGCTGAAACAGAGGCGGCGCCCGCCCGACCCCGCAACGGCAAGCCGACGAGAATCGAACTGCCGCTGCACCGGCGCGTCGATGCCAGCTTCCTGCAATACGCCTCTTACGTCATCCGCGACCGCGCCATTCCCAATCTCGCCGATGGCCTGAAGCCGGTGCAGAGGCGCATCCTGTGGTCGCTGCACGAGAAGGACGACGGGCGCTTCATCAAGGTGGCGACCATCTCCGGCCATTGCGCGCAATATCATCCGCACGGCGAAGCGGCGATCTCCGACGCGCTGGTTGTGCTGGTCAACAAGCGCTATCTCATCGAAGGCCAGGGCAACTTCGGCAACATTTTCACCGGCGACCCGCCGGCCGCGCCCCGATACATCGAGTGCCGGCTCACCGAACTCGCGCGCACGGAAATCTTCAATGATGACCTGACCGAATTCGTGCCGAGCTACGACGGGCGCAACCAGGAGCCGGTCGCGCTGCCGTCGAAACTGCCGCTGCTTCTGATGCTCGGCACCGAGGGCATCGCGGTGGGCATGTCGTGCAAGATTCTGCCGCACAATTTTCCCGAGTTGCTCCAGGCGCAAATTGCCATCCTGAAGAAACAGTCGTTCAAACTGCTGCCCGATTTCCCGACCGGCGGGCTCATGGACGCCCGCGAATATAAGGACGGCGCCGGTGGCATCAAGGTCCGAGCAAAAATCAAAACCAGGGACGATTCCACGGTCATCATCAAAGAAATCCCACCGACGACCACGACCGATTCGCTCATTGCTTCCATCGAAGACGCGGCGCGCAAAGGCAAGATCAAGGTGAAGAGCGTCAACGATTTCACCTCCGAAGATGTCGAGATCGAAATCAAAGCGCCCGGTGGCGTGAGCGCCGAACAGCTTGTGGATGCCCTTTACGCGTTCACCGATTGCGAAGTTACCATCGCCAGCCGCATCATCGTCATCAAAAACAATCGGCCGGTGGAAATGACGGTGAGCGAGGTGCTCAAGGAGAACACGGCGCAGCTCGTGGACACGCTGAAGCGCGAACTCCAACTGAAGGAAAAGAAGCTCGAAGACGAACTGCACTTTCGCACCCTGGAGCGCATCTTCATCGAGGAGCGGATTTACAAAAAGATCGAGCAGTGTAAAACCAACGAGGCGGTCGTGGCCGCGGTGCACAACGGTTTCAAGCCGTTCCGCAGACAATTACAGCGCGAGTTGACCGAAGCCGATGTCGAACGGCTGCTCGCCGTGCGCATCCGTCGCATTTCGCTATTCGACATCAACAAACACCGCGAAGAGATGGAGAAGGTGAAGGCCGACCTTGCCGAGACGCGGAAGAACCTGAAAACCCTGACCAAATACGTCATTGGCCACCTCGAAGGACTGCTTGAAAAATACGGCCCGCTGTATCCGCGCCTGACGAAGTCCAGCCGCTACGACGAAGTGGATGCGAAGGAGGCGGCGTTCAAGGCGTTCAAGGTCGCTTACGACCGCGAGAGCGGCTACGTGGGCTACAAAGTGTCCGGCGAAGAGTTCAACCTCGAGTGCACGAAGTTCGACAAGATTGTCCTCGTATTCAAGGACGGCCATTACAAGGTCACCGAACTGCCGGAGAAAATGTTCGTCGGGCCGGAACTGTTTTACTGCGGGCTGCCCGAGCGCGACCGCGTATTCACGTGCGCCTACACCGACCGGAAGGCCAGCTACCTCAAACGATTCAAGTTCGGCGGCACCATCCTGAACAAGGCGTATCTTTGCATTCCGGACAAGTCGCGCATCCTGTTCTTCGCGCCCGACACGCCGAAGATTCTCTACGTCCGCTACAAGCCCGCCCCGCACCAGAAAATCAGCCAGCAAACCTGCGCCCCGTCACAGATCGAAGTCAAAAGCCCGAAAACGCGCGGACGCCAGATCTCGAACAAAGACATTTCATCCGTCACCGCCGAACCGACGCGCGGCTGGGACGAGAAGGCAACGACGACGCAGATTGTGTTTGGTTGAGTTGGAGTGCGGAAGTACGGCCCACGAAGAAATCATAGAATAATGATTCCATACGAAATACCGATAGTTTCGGTCACTATCCCTGGCGTCGGCGAAGTTCCAGCCGGTGGTCTTGTCGTCGTTGTTGGTCCAAACTCCTCGGGAAAAACTCAGCTTTTGCGCGACATCAACGCGTGCGTCACAGGGCAGGCACGCGAGTTGGTTGTTTGCGAGAACACGCACGTAAGGAAGCCAAAAAGCTTTGAGACGTTTGTCCAGTGTCTTATCGATCAAGGCGTGATTAAGAAAACACAGACGAGCGGTGTAGAAATTTTAAGCGCTGCAGTTCAACAGTCTGGCGCGGGGATTGGTGTCGGTGA
>QHOP01000333.1 GCA_003219345.1 Verrucomicrobiota bacterium | reverse complement strand
CCGCTTTCAAAAGCACTTTGGATTTCCCGCCGCGATGCAAATCAGGAATTGAATCCGTGTTCATCCGTGTTTATCCGTGGTTAAAATTATCCGACACTTCCTTCTAGGCTGACGCCCAGCAGCTTCTGCGCTTCGACGGCGAATTCCATCGGCAGCTCTTTGAACACTTCCTTGCAGAAACCGTTGACGATCATGTTCACGGCGTCCTGCGTCGCGATGCCACGCTGGTTGCAGTAGAAAATCTGGTCCTCGCCGATCTTCGACGTGGTCGCTTCGTGCTCGACGCTCGACGTCTTGTTCTTCACTTCGATGTATGGGAATGTGTGCGCGCCGCACTTGTCGCCGATGAGCAGCGAATCGCACTGTGAGAAGTTGCGCGCATTCGTCGCGCCCGGCCGAACCTGCACCAGGCCGCGTGTTTTTGCCGATGTGCACCATCTTCGTGCCGGTGTCGGCCTGCTGATAATTGTTCGTCACCGCGACGGAGTAAAATTCGCCCGTGGAATTCTCGCCTTGCAGCACGCAACTCGGATATTTCCAGGTGATCGCCGACCCGGTCTCTACTTGTGTCCAGGAAATCTTCGAGCTGCGGCCTTTGCAAAGACCGCGCTTGGTCACGAAATTGTAAATGCCGCCTTTGCCGGTCGCGTCACCCGGATACCAATTCTGCACCGTCGAGTATTTGATCTCGGCTTTGTCGAGCGCGATGAGTTCGACGACCGCGGCGTGAAGCTGGTTTTCGTCGCGCATCGGCGCCGTGCAACCCTCGAGGTAACTCACGTGAGCGCCTTCGTCGGCCACGATCAGCGTGCGCTCGAACTGGCCCGTGTCCTTGGCGTTGATGCGGAAATAGGTGGACAGCTCCATCGGGCAGCGCACACCCTTGGGGATGTAACAGAATGAGCCGTCGCTGAAGACGGCGGAGTTGAGTGTGGCGAAGAAATTGTCCGTGTAGGGAACGACCATGCCGAGATATTTCCGCACCAGGTCGGGATGTTCGCGCACGGCTTCGCTGAACGAGCAGAAAACGATGCCCTTCGCGGCGAGCGTTTCCCGGAACGTGGTCGCGACCGAAACGCTGTCGAACACGGCGTCCACCGCGACACCGGCGAGGCGTTCGCGCTCCCTCAAAGGAATACCGAGTTTCTCGTAGGTTTCGAGCAGCTTCGGGTCCACTTCCTCGAGGCTCCTGGGCCCGTCACTCTTCTTCTTCGGCGCCGAGTAGTAAACGATGCTCTGGTAGTCAATCGGCTCGTGCCGGACCTTCGGCCACGTCGGCTCTTTCAGCGTCAGCCAGTGCCGAAACGCCTTGAGCCGCCACGCGGTCAGCCATTCCGGTTCAGTTTTTTTGCGCGAGATGAGCCGGATGATGTCTTCGTTCAAACCCGGCGGCGCGGCATCGACTTCGACATCCGTGTAGAAGCCGTATTTATATTCCTGTTTGACCAGGCCCTCAATGGTTTCAGTTGCCGTGCTCATAAACTCGTCGTCAAAGCGTTAAAACGTTGAACTGTTGAACCGCGAGCGCGTCTTGCGCCGGGTCACTTCTTCCTCGCGGCGCAGTCGGGACAAAGGCCCCGGATGGACAGTTCCAGGTGCGTCGCTTTGAAACCGCGCGGCATCGGGACTTCAGGTCGCGCGCGGGTCAAACCAATGTCGTAAACCCCGCCGCAGCTTTCGCAGTAAAAATGGCAATGCTCGTGCATGTTCGGACAAAAGCGCGTCGCGCCGCGGTCGAGATTCACCTGCTTCACCAGACCGGACGTCACGAGGGCATCCAGGCAGTTGTAAACGGTGGCCATCGAGATGTCCGGCATGTCTTTCTTGGCGCGCAGGAAGACCTGTTCCGCGGTTGGATGATCGCGTTCCGCCAGCAACACGTCGTAGACATGCTCGCGTTGCGGCGTCAGCCGAAGGCCGCTGGTCGCAAGCCGCTCGTTGATGCGGGGCATTTTCTTCTCGACCGAACCCATAACGCTGGCAATCTAACCGGACGGTTCCCCTTGTCAATACTTGGAATAATTCTAAATCTCAACTAATGCTGGCCAACTGCTTCTATTAACTCTCTTGAAAGCATACCACCAGACCAATCGCCGCCCGCTTTGAGGACCGTGAACGGTGAGGCGAGACTCCCGTCGAGCCCTGATTTCCCATCGCCAGCCTGAATGTCAGGGCTCGACGGGAGTCTCGCCCCACCAGGTTCATGAGCAGGGAACCTGCAATCGCCGCGCTTGCGCATCGGGGCGAACGCGTTACACTCCGCCGCCATGTCCTGGAAGGTCCTGATCACGGCGCGAACCATGAACGACGTCGGCGCGTCCGCGCTGCAACTCCTGCGCGACGCCGGCTGTGACCCGGTGATTCCTCCCAAACCCGGCCCCTGCCCTGCCGATGAATTGATCAAGCTTCTTCCGGACATGGACGCTGTGCTGGCCAGCATGGACAAATTCACCGAAACTGTTCTTACCTCCTCAGCCGCCGCTACACTGAAAATCATTTCCCGCTGGGGAGTCGGCTACGACGCGATCGACGTGCCCGCCGCGACGCGAAACGGCATCGTCGTCGCGTACACACCAGGGTTGCTCGACGAAACCGTGGCAGACTTCGCATTCGCGCTGTTGCTTGCGCTTGCGCGCCGCGTGCACATCGGGCATCTCGACATGACCGGCGGCGTGTGGCGCGGTGTCTGGGGCAACGATGTCTTCGGCAAAACCTTGGGAATTCTCGGCTGCGGACGAATCGGCCGCGCAGTGGCCCGCCGCGCGACCGGCTTCAACATGCGTTTGATTGCGTACGATGTGCAACCGAGTCCCGAAGCGAGACAACTCGGCGTTAAGTTTGTCTCGCTCGACGAATTGCTGGCTGAAAGCGATTTCCTGTCGTTGCACGCTGCGCTTACGCCGCAAAATCGCGGTCTCCTTGGCGAAGCTCAATTGCGCAAGATGAAGCGGACGGCTTATCTCATCAACACGGCCCGCGGCGCGCTGGTTGACGAGAACGCCCTGGCGCAGGCGCTGCGGGAAGGGTGGATCGCCGGCGCGGCGCTCGATACGTTTGCGGTCGAGCCGTTGTCCGCCGAACACATCCTGCGCAAAGCGCCGAATGTCCTGTTGACGCCGCATCTGGCCTCGTTCGCGCGCGAGACCGGCGAACGCGTCAGCACGGCCGCCGCTCAGGCGATTGTTGATCTGATGAACGGGAGACGACCGAAACTTGTAATTGACGTGGAAGTGTTCAAGTCTCCTGCGTTGCGAGCCACACTCAAGTCAACGATCTCTGGCAAAGCCGGAGGCATGAAAGAATGAATTTCCCATGACAATGATCCATTCGCGACTTGCGCCCGTTCTCGCCAATTCCATTCGCGTCCATTCGCGCCCTTCGCGGATAAAACTCTTATGAAACAAAATCACGCACGGGCCAAACTGAAACGCGGCGAGCCAAGCGTTGGGACCTGGCTGACCTTGCCGGACCGCGTATCCGCGCGCTTGATGGCGCGCGTCGGCTTCGACTGGCTCACGGTGGAACTGGAACATACGCCCATAGACTTTGAAACCGCGGCAGACTGTTTCGCGCTCATTGCCGGCAACAATTGCGTGCCGCTCGCCCGGGTGCCCTGGAATACCGGAGAAAACATCAAGCGCGTCCTGGATACGGGGGCTTACGGCATTGTTGTTCCGATGGTCAACTCACGCTCCGAAGCCGAAGCCGCTGTTCGCGCCGCGCGTTATCAGCCGTTGGGCGAACGCTCCATCGGCGGACAACTGCACGCAGCGAACTTCGACACCGACCCCGGAACCTATTACGCCCGCGCCAACGACGAGATTCTCGTCGTAGCCATGATCGAGCACGTCAAGGCGATCGAGGTTGCCGAGGAGATTTTCAGCGTCCCGGGACTCGACGTCGCCTTCATCGGCCCGAACGATTTGACCAACTCGATGGGCAAGAAGCCGGTGTTCGACAGCGACGACAAGCAATTCAAAGACGCCGTCGCTCACGTGCTCAAAACCGCGAAAAAGCACGGAGTCGCGCCGGGCATTCACGTGCTGGACGCCGACGCGGCGCAGCGGCGCATCAAAGAAGGCTTTCAATTCATCGCCATCACCAGCGAAGCCGGCATGATGTTGGCGAAGGCCGGCGAATTCGCCAGGACGCTCGGGCTGGGCGCGGGCAAAACCGTGGCGAAGTACTGATTCAAAATCGTGCTCCTTCTCTTCTGTGGATTTCGAGAAAGGTCCGCGTACGATTGCGAAGACGAGAAGGACGACGAGCCGGCATGGCGGAGCCCGAAGCTTTAAATGATGAATGGCTCAAAGCCATACTGGGTGGGTGATCGTCGCGTGCCCCACACGAAGCGGACGAAGTGTGCCCCGTTCATGTCGTCTTTCCCCTCACCCCGACCCTCTCCCCAGTGGCGAGGGAGAACCCTTACCAGGCTGCGGACGTATCCAACGCACCCCGCAATTCCCCTCGTCGCGCTGGGCT
>QHOP01000332.1 GCA_003219345.1 Verrucomicrobiota bacterium | reverse complement strand
CTGGTCGATCGACTTGGTCAGCTCCTGAGACGCTTTGGCGTAGAGGCCATAATAGACCGCCAGCGCACTCAGGGACAAAAAAACAAAAAGGATCGTGACCAGAACGATTTTTTTGCTCGGCGGTTCCGTCAAAACCCGAGTGTCCGTGTACCGGTAGGCGTCCTCGCTGATCTTGGTGCGCGGGTCTGAATCGATCCATTGGCGCACCCGCGGGAAAATCTGTTCGATGTACTTGCGGATCTGCTCGGGCCGGCCTTGATACATGCCGCTAAAACCGAGTCCCAAGCACACATAACAAACAGCCAATCGCTCCGCGGCTTCCTCGCTCGTGTCGGTCAAATCCTGTTCCAGGAAATCGAAGAACCGTTCGTCCCCGGCCAGTTCGTTCTTTTCCTTGGCGAGCCGGTTTTCGACCCACTGGGATGCAAACTTGAGGCGGCTGGTGCAAATCAGGTTATCCACGAAAAAGATGATCGGCAGCTCCAATTTTTTGGTTTGGTTCGACAGCCGCACATCCGAAGCCACGTTGCGGTTGATCTCTTCCAACAACGTCTTGACCTCGGAACGGACGCGCGCGTATTCCGGATGGGCCTCGGTTTTGGCCACGCGGTTCAAACGGCAAACGTACTGAAACAGGTCTTCGTACAGTTCGAGGAGCTTCATGTCATTCAACTCGAGGGTAAGGTCATGAACAATGTAAAGGTCGCGCCGGAAAGGTCAAACTCACTATGGTTCCACACCAGGGAAATTGCCTTGTCCTGTTTGATCTGGTCCCAGCGACGCTGGTTGGACGTCGGCACGACGCGGAAATAATAGAGGTTGCCTTCGCCCGGCAGATCCAGAGACGGATACGTTTCCTCCTTGAGTTCAAGGCCCAGGATGGCCATCTGCTCCATACTACGAGGCATCAGTTTGAACTTGTTCCCGTCGCTCAAATACAATGCCAGCCTGGTACGATCGATGCCCGAAGGAATCTTGATGCCCAGGTAGTAGCCGGTCGGCTTCTCGAAGTGCTGCCCTTCGAGGCTGGCACGGAGCAATCCCGGGCTGCCGCCGAAAGGCACACGCAGTGGTTCCCTGCCCGGCTTGACGCGAATCAACTCGCGGATTTTCTGGTCCAGCTCTTTCAACGAGCGAAAAGGGTCGAGGTGGTTGTACGGCTCGCAATCGAAGGTGGTTTTTTCCGGATGCAACGCGAGCAACTCGCCGAACAACTCGCGCAATTGCAAATACAGCGCGAAGGGCGCGATGATGCCCTCTTCAACGATGGCGGGCAAGCTGCCACAAAAGCGATTCAACACCGTCAGGCGCATCGTCAGTTCCCATTTCACTTCGAGGCCGTGGCCGCCCGTGGCCGCCTTCACGCGGAGATCATTGCGGCTGGCATTGAGCTGGGCCGCCAGCTCGCGCATCATGTCGTGCAGCACCGGCGAAGATCGCAGCAGCAGACAGGGCGGAACGAAATCCGGATCCTGGCGCGCTTTTCCCGACTCCTCGCCAGCGGCACGGACGACGCGAAGCAGGGGGAGGGACTCCATGTCTGTGAGGTCTTCCCCTTTGAGCGCCACCCGCGCGTTGATCTTGCGAACGTGAACCGCCTGCGCATTTTCGCCGGTGTTTTCGTCGGCCACGTCGCGCGCTTCTTCAGGGATGTAAAGGAGCTTGATGCGAGGGTCCACGGGTTCGCCCGGGCGGAACGAGTTGGCCCGGTTCCTGGTCCACAGCGGCACCGCCAACAATACCTCGATCGGACCCTGGCGGGCCAATTCGGCTCTGATGTCGAGCGCAGGCAGATTGGCGTCTTCCGGGAAAAAAACCTCCTGTCCGCTCGGCATGATCACGCGCAACCGCTCGAAACGAATTCGCCCGTCAGCGAGATCATCCTGCGAGAGCCGACCCTCCACGACGCCAAAGCCATACGGATTGAGCAGCGTGCGCGCGACGCGAACGTCGGCCTGCAGCCGGCGTTGCATGATTTGCAGATGGTGGGGCTGCAAGAACAGTCCTTCATGCCAGTGGACGTGCATATCGGGAGGTCACCGCGCGCCAAGCAGTGTCTTCTCTACGAACGCTGCCAGGCAATCTCTGATCCGGTGATTGATCAGATCCGAGGTGGCATAATCCCCCACCAGATCTTTGTACTTGTCCCAACAACGCTCCTTCTTGTTTGGGCCGAACAGGAGGCCACCGCCCCCTTCACTCACCACTACATCCTCGATCGCCGCCGGCGACAACCGCTCCACGTAGTCTTTGCCAAAGTCTTTGCCCCCGCCGAGCATCGCGGCAAGCAACGCGCCCAACAGACCGCGCATCGTCCGCCACTGCGGCTCCAGCGATTCGTTTTCAGTGGTTAGAAATCGCGCGGCTGTCCTGCGGAAATCCTCCGGCCGTTTGAGCAGCGGGCTGCGAGGAGCCAACTCGCGCATGGTTTTAAGCGCGTTCTCATCCACGCGGCACAACGCATCGACTAAAAACACCGCCAGTTCCACGACGCGCGTCAAACGCGGCTGCTGGTCGGCCTGGAGCCCCAGTTTCTGCCGCAACTCATCGGAGATTTCCAAAACCAGTGCGCTGCGGTCCATCCACGCCAGACCCGCCTCCGACAATCGCTTGGCCAATTCGGCGCGTTTTTCCTCGGAAAGTTTCGCCGCCACCGCCAGAAATCGTTCCAGCACTCTCTCAGGCGTTTCGTCGACGCGAACGGGCGCGGCGACGGGCAGGGCGGCAGGAGCGGACTTCGCAATCTCACCTGCCACCGGGAAACGCGCGAGCAATGCTTGCAGGAATCGTTTGCGATTGGCGGTGGGAACGTCCTTGAGGCTGCGGGTTACTTCCTCGCCCATGAGCTCGCGCCGCGCTTCCGGGGAGGCAGACGCGGTATCGCTCTGAATCAGCCGCAACCGATTGGCCACCTCGCTAATCCAAATGCTTTCTGGTTCAGTTAGAACTGTCACTTAAAAACACGACGGTCATTTTGCCTTTCCTGACGATTGCGTGAAAGGCCTCAAAGTCAGCACGTCGCTGGCGGTGGTTCGTTCCATCGCCGAAGAGTTTTCCCGTTTTGTACTCAACAACCATATCCAACTTATCGTTAATTAGTCAGACGGAAGTAGCCTTGCTGCCCCGCGATCGGATTGGTGAAAGGTCCGCTTAATCCAGTGGCAATATTCAACCAACTGATCGCAGCAGGATTTGTTAGCATTTGAGCCGACTGCAGCACAAGAGCGTTAGTCCACGTCCAGGTTAACTTGAGTTGGGTCGGTGGGAGAAACTGAATCGCCAGCTCGGGCCTGCATGCATTCACCGTCAGCACTGCACTGCCAGTCAAATCACCCGCCTGGGCTGAGCAGTAGGCATCTGCCAGAGCCGTCACCATATATGTATTAGTCGTGGTTGTGTTCGGGTTGGGGTTGCGCGGACTTACCGTCCGCGTGGCCGGGCTGGCGGCTGCAGTCTGCGCATATCCGTCCGACCAGGTTACTGTCCACGGTCCTGTGCCCGTCAACACGGCCTGCAACATCGTTGGGTCGCCATTGCAAATCGTCGCGCTGCCGCTCACCACCGAGGTCGGCCGTGGATTGACGGTCACCATGAACATTGTGTTCGAGCCCGCACACCCGTTGGCCGTTGATGCAACCGTCACCGTGGCTGTCACTGGCGCAGTGCCGGCATTGGCGGCAGTGTAGGCCGCTATGTTGCCCGTGCCGCTGACGCCAAAGCCCACGTTGGTCGAACTGGTCCAACTGAAGGTCGTGCCGGCAACCGGGCCGCTGAAGTTGATCGCCGCGCCAGACGCGCCAGCGCAATACGGTCCCTGATTCGCAACGCTGTTCACCGTCGGTGTCGGATTAACCGTCACCGTGAACGTTTTGGGTGTGCCCCCACACCCGTTGGCCGTCGGGGTGACCGTCACCGTGGCCGTCACTGGCGCAGTACCGGCATTGACAGCGGCGTAGGCAGCTATGTTTCCCGTG
>QHOP01000093.1 GCA_003219345.1 Verrucomicrobiota bacterium | reverse complement strand
GCTTCGGTTCGAGAAACAGGTCGATGCTTAATCCGAACCGACGCGCGAAGTAAGGCCAGGTGTTGTGATAAGCAACGACCCGCTGGCCTTCGAACGGCGCCAGCCGTTTCGCCCACTCGACCGTCTTTTTGTCCAATTCATCCGTAAACTTTTTCAAGTTGGCGCGATACGTGTCGCAGGATTTGGCATCCAACTGGCAGAACGCGTTGGCGATGTGTTCCGCCACGATCTTCGCGTTGACGGGGTCCGTCATGTAATGCGGATTCCCCGCCGCGTGGATGTCACCGCGCGAGCGGTCGAGTGTCGCGGGAATTTCCACCAACGAAATCCCTTGCGAGCAATAAATCCGGCCCGGCGCTCCGAGCGCCAACTTCGAGTTGCGGGACTGGTCCAGCAGCGCGGGCAGCCAGCCGATTTCCAGCTCCGCCCCGCCCTCGACCACCGCGTCGGCGCGATTCAGTTTCACAATGAAACTCGGCTTGGCATCGACGAAGTGCGGGTCCTCCGTCGGCTTGGCCAAAGTCGTTATCGAGGCGCGATTGCCGCCGATTTCCGTCGCGATCAAACCAAAGTCCGGCGTGGTGGCGACGACATCGAGCTTCGCCTGAGCGGCAGGGGCCACAATAGCGAGCGCGCACAGCACGAGAAGGGGGAAAACTTTATTCATAAGCGTGTTGGGTTTGACTGTCTTTCGCATCGATGATTCAACGAGACTTAAAACTTGTGCGCGGCATGCGAGCCGAGGAGAAATTCCACCTGCATCCAAACGGAGTGGTCGTCTCCGAACAACTGGCCGTGATCGTAATTGTATTGGAGCCGGATCTTTGAAAACTCGCTCGGATACCAGGTGAGATTCGGGGAAACGCGCGTGCGGTCACCGCGGAAAATGTCGCTCGCGTCGAACGCGCCGTCGTTGCCGGTGACGAACTCGCCGCGCAGACCGGCCACCCAACGCGGCTTGATGCCCCACAACAATTGAGAGTAAAACCCCCAGTCGCGGAGGTTCTCGGCGGAGAGCCCGGCGGACACGTCTTCACCCGCGCCGAACCGCTGGTAAAGGGCCTCGGTTTGCCAGGAGACAAACGGGAATCCTTGATTGGCATGAGCGGACTTCCATTTCCAGTAGCCATCGACACCATAGACCTCGGTGCGACTGTGCGGGCCGCTGTCGTTCGGTCCGAACGCCGCTGAAGCGCCGACGACCAGCGTTTGCTGGTCCGTCAAATCGAAGGACGATGTGATCCGCGGCGCGTAAAGCAAATCGCCCGGGCCGCGAAGACCACGGTCAATCGGAGTTCGACCGTGGTTTCCCTCCTGCTCCGGATTGCGAAAACTGAACGCAGTCCCACCTTGACCGTTAAACACGCCGAGGAACCCTTCGGTATAAAACGGCGTCGGCAGCAGCCACGATAACTGGCCACCGATGTTGCGCAACCCATCCGGGCCGAACGCGCGGCTCAGAACCAGCGGTTCATCCACGAACGCCCATGTGTGCGGGTGTTGCGGGTTTTGGCGCCCGAAATTGGCGAAAAACTGACCGGCTTTGACTTGCAGGTTGGCTGGCAGCGTCACGGACTGCAAATACGTCTCTTCGAGTTCGACTGTGGTGCTCTGGTCCTTTTCCAGTTTGAACACGATGTTGGCGAACCCTTTGAGATACGGGTCCACCGCGCCATCGAGCGCAATCTCGGCATTGCGCAGCGAAAAACCGCGTTGGATCGGGTCGTGATCGCCGAGCTGAAGCCGGGCCGACGGATCACTGGCCGTAGATCCGCCGAAGTCCATCAACGCATCAAAGCTGACGTTCATATAGGCCGACCCGGCACGTCCGAGCGAGATCGGTTGCGACGGCGACCACGGCTGTTCCGCTGGGGGACCTAGGGACGGGACGGCGGCCGTGGGGTCGGTGGCGCTCGATTGATTCGTTGCCGCCGCTTGCTCCGGCTTGTGCTGCTGCAGCAGCGCTTCAAGCTGTTTTTGCAACGCCTCGATTTGCTGGCGCTGCTCCTCCTGTTGCTTCTGAAACTTCTGCTGCAATTCCTGCAACTGCTTTTTCAACTGCTCCACGTTGTTCGTCTCCTGGGCCGCCAGCGGCAACACCCCGAGGCAAAGCGCAGCGGACAATCCCAAAACTTTTCCCAATTTCATAGCTTCTCCGGGTTGGGCGCAAACGACCGGCGTTCGCGCAAAGGTTCACGACAAACGAAAGGACGAACCGACTACGTTCAGGAGAAGCTGACAGGCGGGGCGCGGCTGGGTGAAAGCCGGTAATCGGATGTGAGAACCGGGGTCTGGTCGGCTGGCAACTGACAACCGCCAAACAAGGCGGCGATTCGCGACAATGCCGGCTGGGCTTCAGCCGCGATGACCTGGCCGTGCGCGAAGAGGCAGAACACACATTGGTCGCCCGGTTTCGCGCGATCCGAGTGATGGGATTGGCGGTGGGCCGAGCTGACGGCCAGCACGGAGGACGACAGCAACAGGAGGGCCAGCAAACCAGCCAGCGCTGATTTTGCAACGCAGGCGAAGGATTTTCGTTCCAGTTGCAATCTCTTTGCAAACACAACCAGACCGCCCGAGCCCCCGCAAGTTTTATTTTCACGGATGCTGACCAGCGAGATGAACGAGGAAAGTGCCCTTCACTTTGAGCCGCGCTCCCGGTCTTTGCGTTCTCAATCCGCACGATCGCGTTAGTCGGGGTGATCACAGTAGGTCTTTCTCCGGTGTTTACCTGCCCCTTCTAAGGTCAATTTGCGACGCATTTCAGGTTCTCACCCAACTGGATGCAGCACGCGGAGCACTGCTATGGTTTGTGAGTCGCAGTCGTGGCGGCCGTATCAGAATGACAACTCGACAAACCAGAACGTTTGCCAGGAAGAGGAACCTTCAGGGAAGAAGGAGAGGCTGAGCTGAGCCAGTATTGAATAAGTATTTATGAAGCACAAACGCACGAGCTATGCCGTATGGCAGTATCTGCCCGTCCTCATCCCTGCACTTCTACTGGTATCCGCGACGAACCCCGCGCCGCCGCCGAATGACGCTTTCGCCAATGGCCAATCGCTCAGCGGCAGCACGGGCAGCGTCTCCGGCAGCAATGTCAATGCGACCAAGGAATCCGGTGAACCCAACCACGCCGGGGATCCGGGCGGACATTCGGTTTGGTATCGCTGGACCGCGCCAGCGAACACGCCGGTGACAATCGACACGATTGGCAGCAGTTTCGACACCTTGCTGGGCGTTTACACCGGCAGCAGTGTGAGCACCCTCACAACCATCGCCAGCAACGACGACATCGACGGCCCCAACCAACCCAGCCGCGTGAGCTTCACACCCGTGGCGGGCGCCACCTATCAAATCGCTGTGGACGGTTGGAACGGCGCCACAGGAACGATCACGTTGAATTGGGTCCAGACGGTCCAGGACCTGCCGGACTTGATGATCTGGGGACCATCAATCAGTCCACGCATCACAACCGTCACCTTTTCTTCCAGCAGTTGTGCGGTCGTCGAAGGGCTGGTGCAAGCCGGCACACGCAAACTCCTTCGCTTCTCAACCGAGACGCGCAATCAGGGGACGGCGGACATCTCCCTGGGGAACCCGGCCACGAATCCACAGTTCGTGTGGGCGCCTTGTCACGGTCATTACCACTTCAACAACTACGCCAACTACCGGCTGCTCAACAGCAACGGGCAGCAGGTGGCCGCCGGACTGAAGATCGGCTTTTGTCTGCTGGACTCCATCCGCTGGGACGCCAACGCCCCCTCCAGAGCCAAATACGACTGCGGCAATCAAGGCATCCAACAGGGCTGGGGGGATGTTTACGATTCCACACTGGACGGCCAATGGATTGACATTACCGGCGTCCCTGACGGCAACTATACGCTCGAAATGGAAGTCAATCCCGAACACAGATTGCCGGAGTCCAATTACGACAACAACATCACGCGCATCCAGATCACCATCGGCAACACACGGCCCGCCAATGATAACTTCGCCGATGCTCAAGGCCTGTCCGGCAGTTCAGCCAGTGTGAGCGGCACAAGCGTCGGCGCCACCAGGGAAGCTGGCGAGCCGAACCACGCTGGCAACCCGGGTGGGCATTCGGTTTGGTACGTCTGGACCGCGCCCAGCAGCAGGACCGTGACGGTCGATACGGTGGGGAGCAGTTTTGACACGCTGCTGGCAGTCTATACCGGCAGCAGTGTCAGTGCCCTGACGACCGTCGCGAGCAATGACGACCTCTCTTCGACAACCAAGCAAAGCCGGGCGGCCTTTACTCCCGTCGCCGGCGCAACTTACCGCATCGCCGTGGACGGCAAGAGCGGTGTCACTGGTAACATCGTCCTCACGCTGGACCAAAGCCCGGTCAACGACGATTTCGCCAATTGCGAGTTTATCGGCGGCGCCAACGGCTCGGTCACAGGCAGCAACGTCTCCGCTTCCAAGGAAAGCGGCGAGCCGAATCACGCCGACAACGCGGGTGGGAGTTCAATCTGGTATTGCTGGACGGCACCGGAGACCGGTTACGTGACCTTTGACACGATTGGCAGCACATTCAACACACTGCTGGCCGTTTACATCGGCAATTCAGTCAACCGCCTGACGCCGGTGGCCAGCAACGACAACATCGCCGATAACGTTCTCCAAAGTCGCGTAACCTTCCCTGCAGTGGCAACCACCCAATATCACGTCGCGATCGATGGCTACAACGGCGCTTCCGGCGACACGACGCTCAACTGGAACCTGGCGACGAGCCTGCTGCTGCAAGTTTCCACGCCCGCGGTCAGCTCTCCCAAAGAAGTTGGCGGAGCGGGCGAGCGTCCCACTCTAAGCTATCATTTCCTTGCCGCCGGCGAATATGAACTGGCCATCGCCGGCCAGCCGCTGCGTCGCTACACCGTCGAAGTCTCTTACGACCTGATCGATTGGGCGCCGCTGGCGACGACGTTGGCCGACGAGGCCGGCAAAGCTTATTTTCGCGACAAAGCGGCCGTGCATGTCCAGAGCGAAGCCGCTGATATTATTGGAGCAGCCGGACTGATTGAGAGCCGCAGTTACGACCCGGTCTGCGGTGTGGCGCGCGCGAGCGCTTCCGCAGGCGCAGCCAGACCGGGCGAAAACCGCTTTTACCGTGCGGTGGGAGCGCGGTGAGGACGAATGTGCCTCTACGCCTGCCGCTGTGAGTGGACCAGTGCACAGGATACGGCGCCAGTTTTCCATTGACGCGCGCGGTTCGGACCATAGTTTGTTTGCCGTGTCATCGAGGCTGCTCAAATGGTTGACAGTCGTGACGCTCACCTTCGTGCTGGGCGGGCATTGGGCTATCCTTCAATCCGTCGCTTGGGTGACGATGGTAGCGGGTTATTCGCAAGCCGACCCGTTCAAGGAAGCGCTGGTCAAAACGTTCGATGGCAAGCATCCCTGCCCGATTTGCAAATTCGTCGCCCAGGGAAAGAAGTCCGAGCAAAAGCAGGAGACACAAAAACTGCAGACCAAACTCGACTTCTTCCTGGCGTCTTCGCCGGTCGGTATCTTTCCGCCCGCTCGCGATACTCTTCAATTCTTTCCGCCACACTCGGCTGGCGCGCGTAGCGAAACCCCTCCCACTCCTCCGCCGCGAAATCTCCACGGTTAAGGCACTTCTTTTGTCCGGGCGTCGCCGTGGGGGCGGCACCCACATTCTGTTCCGCTCATCTTGAGCGAAGCCTTTGGCTTCCTCGCAATCGTGGAGTTTCTGAATGAAAATTTTGAGTTTGTCTGTTTTGGCCGGTGTCGTGGCGGCGCCGGCGACAGCCTGCGATTTGTGCTCGGTCTATTCCGCGATGCAGGCGCGCGGGGAAGTTAACAAAGGGTTCACTCTGGGCGTGGCGGAACAGGTCACGCATTACGGCACGTTGCAGGAGGACGGCCGCCAAGTGCCCAACTCCCTCAACCAGCATCTGGATAGTTCGATCTCACAACTCTTCGCCGGCTATAACTTCACCGACCGTTTCGGAGTGCAAATCAACCTGCCAATCATCTATCGCTCGTTTCAACGCGCCGACGATTCCGGTCGAGTCGAGCACGGCACAGAATCAGGCGTCGGCGACGTTTCACTCGTCGCGAACTTTTTGGCGTATCGCCAGGCAACGAAAAACGACACGTTCGCGTGGACCCTGCACGCCGGGGTGAAATTCCCGACCGGCCGCAGCGACCGATTGAAGGAGGAGCAGGATGAATTGACCGCGCCGCCGCCCCCGCCTGGCGCAGCGGAAAGCGGCATTCACGGGCACGACCTGGCGCTCGGCAGCGGCTCGGTCGATGGCATCGTTGGCACCGGCATTTTTGCACGCCGCCATCGCTCGTTCCTTACCGTTAACGCCCAGTACACGATTCGCACGAAAGGCGACTTCGATTATCAGTACGCCAACGATTTGACCTGGTGGGGCGGGCCAGGCGTTTACCTCTCGTTAAACGAAAACGACACCGTCGCCCTTCAACTCAACGTCTCCGGGGAAAGCAAGGGCCGCGACACGTTTCAGGGGGCGAAAGCTGACGACACCGGCATCACCTCGGTCTTTCTCGGCCCGCAAATCAGCGTTACGTGGGGTGAGCGTCTAAGCGCGGAGGTTGGAGCGGACCTGCCGATGAGCATCGACAACACCGCGCTGCAAAGCGTCCCGGATTATCGCGTGCGTGCCGCGGTGAACTGGCGGTTTTGAATCGACCGGAAGAAGCCAAACTCCGGAGAATTTCCGGCCGCAGACCGCGTCGTCGCCATTTCAGCCGTGCACCCCGAGGCAGATCGACTGGCAGTATCGCGTTAAGGTCGCAAGGCAAACGTCGACAAACAATCTTTTCACCAGGATGACCAGGACACCGTTGCGGAAATATGAACTATATTCCCTGTGCTTGATCGGCTTAACTAACTGATGAAACTGCAACCCGACTACTGGCTCAACGCATGAAACGATTCGTCCGCCGAGTAAGTGCGAAACCAATCATCTGGTCATTCGTGCTCGGGATGTGCGTTGTGCGCGGAGCCGAAGCCGCGCAGACACAGAATGTCCCCGGCACAAACACCGTTATGCCAGCACCTCCGTTGTCGTCTTCGGTTGAAGCGCTGGCGATGTTGCTGCAGGTCGTTAACCGGCTTGAGCACTACGTAAAGACGAAAGACCTTGGTTCGATTCACAACGAAGATACGATTCTGGGCGTGGCGTTGAACGGGCTGCTGGCCAATGCCAACACCGAAGGCCGGGAACACGCCGGCGCGTTTAAAGCGGATTTGACGGCGCTTGGCCAGGCTGTTTCCGCACTGCACGGCCAGGCAGACAGAATGAAGCAGGCCCAGTCGGAAGCGGAGCTTCGGAACGTTTTGGCGTTGTTCTATAAGGTCAGGGCCTATTTCACTGAAAGCATAAGGACCTCGGCGCAGACACTCGCCTACCGATACAGGTGTCCGATGCACCCGAATGTCACCGGGAAGCAGACGGCACTCTGCCCAAAATGTGGCATGGAACTGGATCAACTGGTTAGAGTCCTCCCGGCCGACTCCGGCACTGCTTTGGCGATGCAGCAAACGGTTCGCGCATCGGTCCGGACCGCCGGTCCCCTGGCGGCGGGTCAGGCGGTCACAGTGTTTCTCCGGCTGGAAAGGGTAACCGGACAATCGATGCTGCCTGCCGATCTCATTGAAACCCATTCTCAGAAAATACATCTGCTCATCATCGATTCGAGCTTGACGGATTATCACCACGAACACCCGCAGCCAACGGGCACGCCCGGTGAGTACGTCTTCAGTTTTACTCCCCGAAAACCGGGCGGCTACCGCGTTTGGGCGGACTTGCGACCGTACCCGCTCGGGCTGCAGCTATACGCGATGACGGACATTCCTTCGCTCACGACGGGCCAACCGCTGACGGATCGCGCCGTCAAGTTCAAAGCCATTGTGGACGGACTGAATTATGAATTGTTCCTCGACCAAAACCAACTCAAGGTTGGGAGGCCTGCGGTTGCCAGGCTGCGGATCACCACCGCAGACGGAAAAGGCTTCACCCAACTGGAGCCGATCATGGCAACTTTTGCTCACATCGTCGGCTTCAGCGAAGACTACAAGACCGTGCTGCACATGCATCCGACGGGTCCGCCGGTCTTGAACCCGTCTGCACGCGGCGGGCCGGAGCTGCTTTTTCAGATTTTTGCGTTACAACCCGGATTTGTTCGGCTCTTCGCCCAAGTGCAGATTGATGGACGTTCACGGTTCGCTCCCTTTGGCGTCCAAATTCTGCCATGAGTTGCAATGGTGGTCAGGTTCGACCAGACTCCGGGATTTATTGGGCTCGAGTATTGCGGGGTGTAGGTCCGATGCAAATGTCAATGCTCTGTTCCGGAAAAGTCGCTTCGCGGTTGTCGGAGAGTAAAGAACCAAACTGGCTATGCCGCGCTCTCCGGTTTATCCTGGCTTCATCTTTACATCATGCAGGCGAAGAGTTTTAACCGGCGGCCCTGGAATTTATGGTCTCGAACGGGGCGCTCGATTGCCTTCATCCTGGCAGCAACCTCCATCGCTTGCCTCCTTGCCGATTTCTACCGACTCTGCCCGATGCGTGAGTTCACGCTGTTCATCTTCCTGCCGGCACTGGCCGGACTCGCCGCGCTTTCCCTTGCCGATTTAATTCATGGCGACAGACAACTCTGGCGCGGCGTAGGGATCGGCGTCGCATCGGGTCTGCTTGCGGCCCTCGCTTATGACCTGTTTCGTCTGCCCTTTGTCTTCGCAACGACGTGGGGGATCGACTCGATGGTTGCGCCGTTGAATCTCTTCAAAGTCTTTCCCGCGTTTGGCGCGATGATCCTGGGGCAGACTGCTGCACAAACCCATTATGCGCTGGCCGCTCATTTGACAGGCTGGGCGTATCATTTCAGCAATGGAATGACCTTCGGCGTGATGTTCGTGGCCATGCTGGGGGAAGTCACGAAAAGCCGCTGGATTTGGGCCGTGGCGATGGCCGCGGGGCTCGAGCTGGGGATTTGCATTTTCGGGATTGTGATGGGATTGGCCGCTCACGGGATGACGTCGCGCTGGCAAATCGGCCAACAGCCGCCGGGAAATCCAAAACCAGGCGCTTGAATCCCGAACGGCAGGATTTCAAAAGCTCACCGCCAATGTCGCGCGCAATGAGCGCAGCTCCGCAATAAAATCCGCAGCACGAACTCCTCTCTCAAAAACAAACCGCCCGCAGCTCGACCGATCCGGTCCGAACTGCGGGCGGGTCCTTTTCTTGTTCGATTATTCTTTCTCCGCCAACTCGATCTTGGTGGCCGTCAGTTGCAGTTTGCCGTCCACCTCTTTGACCGTGCCGGTGGCGGTGACCTTTTTGGTCTCTCTGCACAGTTTGCCGTGGAACTCCTTGCTCACGTCATTCGCGACCAACCAGTAGTTCACCGTCTTGTCATCCTTTGTCACCTGGATAACGTTCTGGCACTCTTTGGCCTCTTTCAAGGCGCACTTGGCGCACTTGCCCTCGCCGGTGATGGTCACGGCTCGATCCGCCGCGAAGCTGCGCACCGCGCTCGCGACCAATAACACCGCCGCCACTCCAGCAACCAACGCCAATGACTTTTGCATTCTCATGGTGTATTCCTTTCGTTTGGTTCGGTTGTCAGCACTGCTGACATTCAATAGACAGCGTTTCATCAGCCGCGTTCAAATCAAGCCGGAGCTGAATTGCGCCCAATTTTCACCTGCGTTCGAATTTTTCCTGAAAAACCCCGTTTTAACGTTCAAAACGCGCAGAATTGACATTGTGCCGTTGATCGCCAGGTACTGCTGCTTGACCCGGCGCTTTATCAGCGGCGCACCAGACAATAGACCAATCCACTCATGAGCGCCGCGCACGGAATCGTCAGCACCCACGACAGCAAAATCCCATTGACCACACGAATGTTTGCCTGGCGCGTTGCCATCCCGATGCCGAAAAGTGAACCGACTGAAACGTGCGTCGTGGAAACCGGCAAACCAATCAGGCTCGCCAAAATCACCAAAATGCTCGTTGAGAGGTTCGCGGCGAATCCCTGACCGGCGTTCATTCCGGTAATCTTGTGACTCATCGTCTCCGCCACTTTCTTCGCGTTGACCAGCCCGCCGATGGCGATGGCCGCAGCCACGGCAGCCATGCCCCAGCGAATATCCATCGCCTTGACCAGGAGCAGCAGCGCGGCAATCTTGGGCGTGTCGTTCAGTCCACGTGCAAAACTTACCGCGCCGGCGCTGAGGAAATGCGCCGCCTCCATGGCCTTCTGGCAATTAATGCCCAGGTAAGTCCCCACGTAACGCTCCGCACAGGCGGCTGCTTTGTCCACCGACAAGCTCACCATCGGGGCGGTTGGCATTGCCATCACCGACGGCTGAGGAATGGGAATGACCTCTTGTTTCCGGCCCGCACAAACGCACCATTCTTTGGTGATACCCAGACGAAGTCGAACGAGCCGAAAGAAGATGTAAAGCAGCGGTGACAGAACGACAGCCAGAATGGGGCTGAGCAAGAGCGGGAGAAAAAAACTCTCCCTCAGAAATCCAAAGTTCACTTGCGCGCCAACCGTGATCAGGCCGCTGCCGATGATCGCGCCTATTAATCCATGCGTCGTCGAGACCGGAAACCCGGTGACCGCAGCCAAAATGACGGTGAGGCCGGTGCCGACGGCCACTGCCAAAACAAAATATTCCGAGCCGACAACCGCGTCAGGGACAAAGCCCTGGCCGGAGAATTTTTTCAACAGCGATCGCGCGAGAAAAATGGAGCAGACAGAACCGCCGAACGTCGTGACCGTGGCCCACCCAATCGCGGTCCTGTAATTGCATGTCTTACTGCTAAAGAGCGACGCGACCCCTTTGAAGTTGTCATTCGCGCCGTTGGAGTACGCCAGGAAGCAGGCCGCCAAAAAAAGAAGCACAAACATGCGCTGTTCCTATCAGCCGGCCGGTAGAGTGAGCAACCGCAAAATCGGTTTTGCAGTTCAACTCCTGCTCAAGCGTTCTTCCCGCAGCAATGCTTGTACTTCCTGCCGCTGCCGCACGGGCACGGATCGTTGCGTCCGACTTTCGGTCCGGTGCGGACCGGCTTGGCCTTCTCCGTCGCGGCCATCGCTTCGCTGACCATTTCACTCCCCTTGGGAGGCGCCGAGTCGCTCGCCGGCTCGTTTCCGCCGAAGGCGCTGGTGGATTGGTGCATCGTCTTCTGCGGCACGCTGCGCAGGAACTGCTCGAACGCCATCAGGCTCGACGCGCTGCGGAAGATGTTGTGGCAAATCTCCGTCTTGATGTTGACCATCAGTTCATCAAACACCTTGAACGCCTCGGCCTTGTATTCGATGAGCGGGTCGCGCTGGCCATACTGCCGCAGGCCAATGCTGTTCCGCAGACTGTCCATGCCGTAGAGATGCTCCTGCCACAGGCGGTCAATCGCGCTGAGAATCGTGTAACGTTCGACGGTTTTGAGCTGCTCCGGATTTTCAAAGCTGATTTTCAGCTCGTAAGCCTTGCGCACGCTCTCCGCGATGAACTGGCAGACAGCGAACTGCGCGGGACTCAAGTGGGCGAACATCGAGCCGCGCACCGGTTCCTCCTGACCGCTCCTGGCCGCCTTGACGACTTCGCTCTCGGGCATGCCAAGGGGGAACGTCAGGTTCACCCAATCGGCCAGACCCCGCACCTCCCACTCGCTCACCTCGGCGTCGCGCGCGGTGAATTCCTCGACCTTTTGCAGCACGACCTCCTCCATGATGTCCATCAGCCGGTCGCGCACATCTTCGCCGTGGATGATTTCATTGCGGAAGCCGTAGATGACCTCCCGCTGCTTGTTCATCACGTCGTCGTATTCGAGCGTGTGCTTGCGCCGCTGAAAGTTGTGCTGCTCGACGCGCTTTTGCGCTTGCTGAATGGAGCGGTTTAACAGCGGATGCGTCAGCTCCTGGCCTTCTTCGAGGCCGACCCGCTCCATCACTTTCACAATCCGGTCCGAACCGAACAACCGCATTAGATCGTCTTCGAGCGAAATGAAGAAATGGGACGAGCCGGGGTCGCCCTGGCGCGCGCAACGTCCGCGCAACTGGCGGTCAATACGGCGGGCTTCGTGACGCTCCGTGCCGATGACGTGCAATCCGCCGACTTCGGCTACGCCAGTGCCCAGTTTGATGTCCGTGCCACGGCCCGCCATGTTCGTCGCGATGGTAACCGAGCCGCGCTGGCCGGCGCGCGCGACGATTTCCGCTTCCTGCTGGTGATACTTTGCGTTCAGCACGGAGTGGATGATTCCCGTCCGTTTCAGCATCCGCGAAAGGTGCTCGCTGACCTCGACGGAAATGGTGCCGACGAGAATAGGTCGGCCCTGCGCGTGCACGTCTTGAATCTCCCCGAGCACCGCGCTGTATTTCTCGCGCTTGGTCTTATAGACGGCATCGTTCGCGTCTTTGCGCGCGACCGGTTTATTGGTCGGAATAACCAGCACGCCGAGCTTGTAGATGTCGTAAAATTCCTGCGCCTCGGTCTCGGCGGTGCCGGTCATGCCGGCGAGCTTCTGGTAAAGGCGGAAATAATTTTGAATCGTGATGGTCGCCAGCGTCTGCGTTTCGCGCTCGATTTCGACGCCTTCCTTCGCTTCGACCGCCTGATGCAAGCCATCGCTCCAACGCCGACCGGTCATCAAACGGCCGGTGTTCTCGTCCACGATGATGACCTTGTTGTCCTGCAGCACATACTGCACGTCCTTCTGATAAAGGCAGTAGGCCTTGAGCAATTGCGCGATACAGTGAATCTGCTGCGCGCGCGCTTCGAACTCGGCCTGAATCTTCGCCTTCATTTCCATGCGCTGGCGCGCGTCCAGTTCAGTCCTCGCATCGATGTCGTGGAAAACCAGCGTCAGGTCCGGCAACACAAACGCGTCCGGGTCTTTGGGGCTGAGAAAATTGCGTCCTTTCTCCGTCAGATCGGCGTCGTGGCTCTTTTCGTCCATCGCGAAGAAGAGTTCCTCCTTCTGCGCGTAAAGTTCCTTCTTCGACTGGTCAGCGTGCAATTCCAACTCCGCCTTGTTCATCAACCGGAGATTTTCCGGGTCTTCAAGCAATTTCAACAGCCCATCGGACCTCGGCTGGCCCATCTTGACACGGTAAAGCAGCAGACCGGCTTCGCGCTCGAGCGATTCGGGGTTGCCGGGCGCCGAGCCGTCGGCGGGACTCAGTTTTCTCATCAACTCTTCAGCTTCCGAGAGAAAACGGCTGCAGAGCCTTTCCTGAGCGTGGACGAGCGATTCAACGGCAGGTTTAAATTTCCCGTATTGGTCATCATACGCCACCACCGCGGGCCCGCTGATGATCAGCGGAACACGTGCTTCATCAATGAGAATCGAGTCCACCTCGTCCACGATGGCGTAGTAATGGCCGCGCTGCACCTGCTCCTCTTTGCTCGTGGCCATCCCGTTGTCGCGCAGGTAATCGAAACCGAACTCCGCGTTCGTGCCGTAGGTGATGTCGCGGCTGTATTGCTCGCGTCGCACGGACGGCGGCTGGTCGTGCAGAATGCATCCCACGGTCAACCCTACCATCTTGTAAACCGCACCCATCCACTCGCTGTCACGCGCGGCGAGATAACCAGCGTTTTGCCTTCGCCGGTCGCCATTTCCGCGATCCGCCCGGAGTGCAGCGCATAACCACCGATGAGCTGGACATCGAACGGGATCATCTCCCACTTCGACGGATGGCCGCGCACGGTTATCTCTGTTCCCCAAAGCCGGCGGCAGGCGTTTTTCACGACCGCGAACGCTTCGGGCAGGATTTCGTCCAGCGCCGCGGCCAGTTCGGCGTCGTCTTCGATTTTGGAAAGGCGCTCTTTCCAGGCCGCTGTCTTTTCGCGCAACACCTCTTCCGGCAATGACTGCAGCGACATTTCGATCTCGTTGATCTTGGCAACCAACGGGCGCAGCCGCCGGACTTCCCGGTCGTTCTTCGATCCGATTATTTTTTTTATGATAAAACCAATCATTCCGGCCTCAAAAAGCGTGGGGAAAGCTACGGGATGAGCCGTGAAGCGTCAAAAGATTTAAGGACTCGAGATGCCTGCCCGGCTGGCCGTCAAACCGACAATCGAGCCGGAAATTCGGGGCACAGAACCGATTCCTTCATCAGCCCGCCGGCGTCGAAAAACCGCGTGCGTCCGTCCTCGTCGCACAACCAGCATTCCTTCGCGCCAGGACGCAAATACAACTCCCGCTTGCGGGCCATTTCTTCTTCGGTGTTGAACGGCGACAAGACCTCGATGCAAATTTCCGGCGCGACCGAACAACTGGCTTCGTCTTTGATGATTCTGAACCGCTCGTCCGAAACCCAGACGACATCCGCCACCTTGGTGGCGTCTTCGGTTTCGATGGCGCATTCCACCAGCGTCTCGCCGGTGGACATCAACTCGCCCAGCACGCGGGCGATTCTGCTTTGCAGATAGCCATGCCGATTGCGTGTCGGGCTCATGACGATTTTCCCTTCCCTGCTTAACTCAAGACGGTACGGCAGGTCTTGCAGATTTTTATCTTTGCACAAATCCAGCCAGTTCATGGTCGCAGCGTACGGGATGAGCAGCGAAGCGTCAAAGGATTTAACGGGGGTTCAGGTGGCGGGCGCGGGCTTGCCTTTGGCGCCCACAGCCGCGGGAGCGACTGCCTGGTCGCGGAAGCTCACCCACAGATGTCGCGGCAACAATCCGAGAGCGATGATGAAGAGCTGGCTCACGACGAACCCAATGAGCCATTTGAAGGCAGCCTGCGTGAAACCGTAGGAGTGCAGGCCGATTTCGAGCATGTTCACACCGAACCACGACCAGCTCGTGACAATGTTGCCGACGATGGCGCAGTTGATAAGGCCACGTTCGCGGATCATCCCGCCCCAGCGCAGGTGCAGGATAAGCGCATTCCAAAGCACGATGATGAGGGCGCCGTTCTCCTTCGGGTCCCAACCCCAGAACCGGCCCCATGATTGGTCCGCCCAGATGCCACCCAGCACCGTGCCGACAAAACTGAACAGCGTGGCGAAGCAAACGATGCCATAGACCATCCGCGTCAGACTTTTGCCCCTCGCCGCATTCAAGGTCCGGGTGAACACGCCGCGCACGATGTAGATGAGCGCGAGGGCGCCGGCAACGAATGTGCTCGCGTAGCCCAGCGTCACCACGACGACGTGCGTGGCGAGCCAGAAATTGGTGTCCAGCACCGCGCGCATCATTTCCATCGTGTCGCCGCCGAGAGCAAGGTGGTGGGCGATGATGAGGGTGATGAAACCGACCCCCGATGAGACGACTGCTCCAATGCCGTCCTTATAGAACCGTTCGAGCACGAGGCCCAGCACGCATGCGCCCCAACCAATGAAGATCGCCGAGGAGTAAAGGTTCGTCACCGGCGGACGGCCTTCGAGTACCATGCGCATGACCAGACCGCAGGTGTGAATCACCAGGGCCAACCCGATGAGCCACACTGCGGAACGCCGCAGCAGGTCCGACAAACCGAACCACGAGGCACCTGCGAGAACTCCTGCGAGCACGTAGAAAACCATTGCTTTATAAAACGGCTGCATCCGGTTGAAGAACAGTTCGCGGCTGGCCTTCGCGAGTTCGGGTGCGAAGCTCGGCGTGAGGGCCGCGCGATACTCGGCGACTTTCTGGTTGAAATCATCGGCCTTTCCCTCCTGGAACGCGCTCGCCATCGCCGCGTAGTAGCGGACAGAGGGATGGATGCTCTCGCCGCGGGCGGTGCCGATCAGCGCATCCCCCACACGCATCCAGTTGTCACGGGAAATGTCCGGGTGCCGCGGCGGCACCAGCAGCGGCGGCTCGAAGCGCCTCATTACGTCGAACCTTCGCACGAAACCAACGAACTTCCCGAACGCAGCGTCGTCGTACTTTTGCCCGGCCTGTTGCGCGCGCACGGCGGCGACGCCAGCCGGGACGGCGCTCTCGAATTCGCCCAGTTCCTGCGCCCAGTCGCCCGCGTCCTGCGGCTGGAGCGCGTTCTTGAGCCGGATATAAAGCACCAAACGCTCGTGCATTTTCATCACTGCGTTCTCATAAGGCGTGCGCTGACTGGGGTCGGTCTCCTTCCGTTGTTCCCGGCCGCCGATGCGTTTGCTCTCCCGGTCCATCGCTTCGAGCGACGGCTGGATCTGGTTCCACGAGTAATGTTTGCCGTCCTGGCGATTCTGTTTGTCCTTCTCTGGCAGCTTGAGCAAGGCGATGAGTTCGGGGTGATCGACACGGAACACGGGCCACTCATCGGCCGCGTCCGGTTTCATCATCACGTTGGCGAGCCATTCAATGGCGGGGATGATCTTCGGCTTTTCGTTCCAACCCTTCCACGGTTCAAGGTTGGCGGTCTGTTTCTCGCGCAGTTGCAGGAGCGAGTTGCGCGCGAGCGAATCGATCGGCTGAACGCGACCGTTGAACACAATCGGCAGGCCGCCGAATTCGGCGTAGGCAAAGTCTTTTTCCTTCGGCGCGCGCAGGGTGCACAGAAACCACGCGGCCATCAAGCCGGTCAGAATGAGAGGCAGCCGTTTCTTCATGCGGTTTTCCTTCGGGCAACAAATCCAACGAGGTGAATCATGAACTGAGTCACCAGCCCCGCTGCGACCATGATGCAACCGGCATAAGGCGTGAGCCAGCTCGGATTCCGCACCACCTGCAACGTGGACGACGGCACCTGCCCTGCCCGGCGAGCCAGCTCGCCTGCCGCCATCTGGTATTGATAAAACGTCTGGCCGCCGTAGCGCAGCGGACTGTTCATGAAGATTTCGACCTCGCGGCTCTCGCCGGTCCGGGAGTTCTCCAGACGCACGCGACTCCGGAAGTCCTTCGGGATGTCCGTGCCGCGATAAATCGAGTGTGTCGCCTTGAGGAGGGTCAGCGAATACGGCTCGTAAACGCGCGCCGGGCGCAGCACGAAGGCGAATTGCTTTCCGCCCGCCTCCACAGTTTGCGGTTCGGTGAGGCGGTTGATGATGCTCGTGGCCATCTGCTCGCCCATCTGGCGGCTGAAACTCTCGCGCAATGCCTCAACCATCAGGTCATCACCCGCCCAACCCGACACAACCCACGCGCCCAATGAGCCACCGGGCGCCACGATCTCAATCAGGGCAGTCGGGACGTTTTTGCTGTCCATGCTCTTCGTCTCGGCCGCCGGCCGGAAATCGAAGCTGCGCGCCAGACCATTCGTCGTGACGGGCGGCTCATTCTGAATCATCGGCGCGCGGAACGACGGGTCGGAGTTCAGCCAGTAGCGCTTCACGTGGACGGCGAACGGCAGTTTCTCGTGTTTCAGCTCGCCGCCCTTCGCCAGGAGCCTGGCGGGAATCGCGACCACTTCCTCGGTGTCCGCGTCCGCGTCGGTGATGAAGGCCAGTTCGTAATTCATCCCGCTCTCGGCGTAAGACCTGGTTTGACCCTCGGAAAAGCGGATTTGCGTCTCGCGCGAAAAGAGGTCGGTCGTCAGCTGGCCGACGAGCAGGAGGATGACGCCCGCGTGCGTGAGCTGGATGCCGATTTTCTTCGTTGTGAGTTGAAAACGCTTGATATGGGCGGCGACGAGGTTGATGAGGAGCAGCGTGCCAATGAGGTAACCGCCCGGCAGCCCAATGGGAATCCGGTGGCCAAACATCGTGATGCCCCAGACGAACCAATGTTTGAAATAACGGGCCTGCGCGTTGTAAAGCCCTTCGTCCGCTTGCGCCACTGTCCCGACAAACACGAGCACGATGCCGAACGCCAGCAACACCACCGTCAGCCGAAGCGACGTAAAAAATCTGAAGAGACGATCAAACATTTGGATAGCGCACGGATTGGACGAATTTGATAAACGCGGTTTTCTCACGCTCAGCGATCGCCGGGTCGCCCATCAATTTGTAAAACCAGGTTTGCTCTTCTCGCGGGACGATGACGCTGATAAGCCGGACTTTTTCTTTGGTCATTTGATTCTGGCCGCTCATATCCAGTAACATGGCTTTGCCTCCCATCACGTCAAGGGCCGTGATCAATTGCGACAGGTTCGCTTCACTTGCAGCGCTCAATCCGAGTTGTTGCACCCGCCATCGATTCACATTCGCCAACACCCCTCCTGCGTCGCCAGGAAGCGCGCTAACAGTGACCTCGGCCTTGCCGTCGCTCCCGCTAATGACGAACTTCGCCAGCAACATTTGCGTGGCCGGCACTTCCTGCCACCGGGCGGGGGCATCCCACGACGGCTTGTTCAGCGGATTATCCGAAACTCCCGCGTCGCCATCTGGCGCGATCGGAACCCGCTTGGCATTCGTGCTCGCGAAATGAGCGGCGCGGACCCGAGTTCCGCGGGGTTCCACGAACGTGACCGAGTTCAAAAAACCGATAAAGGCCTGTTTCTGCGCGGTGACTACTCCCGCATCTCCCGCCAGTTTGAAAAACCAGGTTGTGCCGCCGCGCGCAAAAACGGTCACCAGAATGCGGTTCGGCGCGGCGTTGCTCGACGCTTTCATCGCGCCGGTCAAATCAACCAGCTTGGCCGAGACAGGGCCAACGTTTACGGTCTCGACCAGTTTGGCCAGTTCCTCGTCACTGACCGGCGGCAGACCTGCGTTCTCGCGAACGATGTTCACCAAACTCAACTCACTGGCGCCCTCGCCCGGAAACGTCATCACCGAGAGCTGCGCCTGGCGGCCCGCCTCGCCGGGAACCGAGAAGTTCGCGAGACTCATTTTGCTGGGCGCTTGCTCCTCCCAGCCGGGAGGCGTCTGCCACTCTATCCGGGGCTGGGTGTCGGCCAGTTCCGGCTCTTTTTCCTTCGGCACACGGTAAACCGTGATTTCCTCCCTCCGACAGCCGGCCAACAACACTGCCAGCAGGAAAAGGCCTGCGCACCGCGCTGCGCCGATTTTCGTTAGCAACCGTTTAATCACAACAATGAGTCCAGTTTGACAAGGATAGCGCGCGCCTTATTTGAGGAGCAACGGAAAAGTGGCAGCCCGCGAAGCTCCAGGGGCGAAGCCGTTGTTGGGGCCGGCAAAAGGGCCCACCATTGAGGCCTTGAACGTGAAACTTTCCAATTTCCAATCCCGCCAACCTTCGGTTTCACAGCCGGCAGTGGCTACCCACCCTCTGGCTCCAGGAGCGGACGAGGCGACACCCCCACCAAGTGATATAACGCACGCATTCCCCTCACCCGGCCTAAAGGCCACCCTCTCCCCATCGGATGGGGAGAGGGACAGGGAGAGGGGTCTTGCGGAAATCTTGCAGAGCGGACTCGATAGGCTCCTACGGGTATGAGGAGCGACATCAACCCATCGCCATCGACAGCAGGAACTCAATGTTGCTTTTGGTCTTCTTCAATTTATTGAGCAGCAGTTCCATCGCTTCGACCGGCGGCACGCCGGTCAACGCCCGGCGGAGAATCACCACGCGGCTGCATTCGTCCGGATGATAGAGCAGTTCCTCTTTGCGCGTCCCGGAGCGTTCGATGTTGATGGACGGGAAAATGCGGCGGTCCACCAGCGCGCGGTCCAAATGCACTTCCATGTTGCCCGTGCCTTTGAACTCTTCAAAAATGACTTCGTCCATGCGCGAACCGGTATCGACGAGCGCCGTGGCCAGGATCGTCAGCGAACCGCCCTCCTCGATGTTGCGCGCCGCGCCGAAGAACCGCTTTGGCTTGTGCAACGCGTTGGCATCCACGCCGCCAGACAGGATTTTGCCGGAGTGCGGCTGCACAGTATTGTAAGCGCGGGCCAGACGCGTGATCGAGTCGAGCAGGATCACCACGTCCTTTTTGTGCTCGACCATGCGTCGCGCCTTTTCAATGACCATCTCCGCCACCTGCACGTGGCGTTCGGGCGGCTCGTCGAACGTCGAGCTGATCACCTCCGCCGGCTTGCAACTGCGCTCCATGTCGGTCACTTCCTCCGGGCGTTCATCGATCAGCAGGATGAAGAGATACGAATCCGGATTGTTCTTGATGATGGCGTTGGCCACTTTCTGCAACAAAACCGTCTTGCCGGTGCGCGGCGGCGCGACGATCAATCCGCGCGTGCCTTTGCCGATGGGACAAACCAAATCCAGCACACGCGTCGAAAGCTCGTCCTGCGCGGTCTCGAGGATGAAGCGCCTGGTCGGGAAGAGCGGGGTCAGATTGTCGAAATGCGTCTTGTCTTTCGCCCGGTCCGGATCCTCGTGGCCGACCGCTTCGACTTTCAGCAGCGCAAAAAAACGCTCCTTCTCCTTCGGCGGACGAATCTGGCCGGAGACGGCGTCTCCTGTCTGCAAATCGAAGCGACGAATCTGCGAAGGCGAGACGTAGATGTCCTCCGGGCACGGCAGGTAGTTGAAACTCTGCGAGCGGAGAAAGCCGAAACCTTCCGGCAGGATTTCCAGCACGCCTTCGGCGAACAGAATGCCGCTGCGTTCGGCGTTCTTCTGGAGGATCTGGAAGATCACTTCGTGCTTCTTCATCGTGCCGAAGTTTTCAATGCCCATCTCCTTGGCCATCTGGTTCAATTCGGCCATGGACATCGCCTGCAGTTGGCTGATGTTGATGGTGTTCGCGGTCGTCAACTCCGCGCCGGGAGCGCCCTCGTCCGGCTCAGCCGGTTTCGTCGGCCGCGGGAGGTCCTCGGACGATTTCGGAGCGGCCGCTTCCTCTCCTGCGGTTTGCGTTAGTGAGGCGTCTTCCGGCAATCCCTCCATCAATTCATCTCTCTTCGCCTTGCCTCTGGGTCGGGCGTTTTTTTTGGCAACTCGTGGCATAATTTGTAAAGGGCAGGTTACTGACCCTGGCGGACACGGCTGAGGGACTGCCGACACTTCCTCTTAGTCCACCAGAAGGAAAAATCCGTTCAATCTGGCGCAGTTTCAAAAAAACTGCCAGGGGTCATTTAGTTAAAAATCAATACGGCAAGGGAAATCTTGCGGTTAATTCACGAACACGTTGGCGCACCTTCCGCGCCCCGTCAACATTTTTAATGTCGAACAGAACTTCGCTGACCATGTCCGCAATGGCGGCCATTTCAGGCTCCTTCATGCCGCGCGTGGTCACCGCGGGCGTGCCCAATCGCACGCCGCTGGCCTGAAACGGCGAGCGCGTTTCAAACGGGATGGTATTCTTGTTCACCGTGATGCCCGCATCGTCCAGGGCTGTCTGACATTCCTTGCCGGTCAGGCCGCGCGAGCCGACGTCCACCAGCATGAGATGATTGTCAGTGCCACCGCTGACCAGGCGGAAGCCGTTTCGCTTCATCCCTTCGGCCAGCGCCCTCGCATTCTTCACGATCTGCCGCTGGTACTCTTTGAACGCCGGCTGCAAGGCTTCGTGAAAACAGACCGCTTTCGCGGCGATGACGTGCATCAGCGGTCCACCTTGAATGCCGGGGAACACCTGCGAATCCACTTCCTTCGCGTATTTCTCCTGGCACAGAATCAGTCCGCCGCGCGGTCCGCGCAGCGTTTTGTGCGTGGTCGTCGTCACGAAATCAGCGTGCTCAATCGGACTCGGATGCAACCCCGCAGCCACTAATCCGGCGACATGCGCAATGTCCGCCAGCAGCAGCGCGCCTGCTTCGCGCGCAATTTCGCCCATCCGTTTGAAGTCAACGCTGCGCGGATAAGCGCTGGCGCCGACCGTAATCATCCTGGGCCGGTGTTCCTGCGCCATTTTAGCGAGCTGATCGTAATCGATCTGCTCATCTGCTTTGCGCACGCCGTAATGGATGATTTCGAAAAATTTGCCGGAAAAATTTGCTTTATTGCCATGCGTGAGATGGCCGCCGTGGCTCAGGTCCATCGTCAGCATTTTGTCGCCTGGCTTGAGAAACGCGAAATAGACCGCCATGTTCGCGCTGCTGCCGCAGTGTGGCTGCACGTTCGCGTGTTCGGCGCCGAAAAGCTGTTTGGCGCGATCTATTGCCAGTTGCTCGGCGATATCCACGTTTTCACAACCACCATACCAGCGTTTGCGCGGGTAGCCTTCGGCGTATTTGTTCGTGAGCACCGAGCCTTGCGCCTCCAGGACCGCCGGACTGGTGAAGTTTTCGCTGGCTATCAGTTCGATGTTCTCCTGTTGCCGTTGTCGCTCCGAACGGATCGCCTCGGCGACGTCCGGGTCAACCATTCCCAACCGCAACCTCCCCGCAGCTTCGATGCGCTCCACCTTGGCCACGCGACGCGCGTGACGTCCGCCTTCGAAATGGGCGTCGAGAAAGGCGTCCACCATCTTCTTCGCCTGCTCCGCGCCGACGAATTTGCCGCCGAGACAAAGCACATTGGCGTCATTGTGCTGCCGGGCCAACGCCGCCATTTTTTCGTCGAAAACCAACGCCGCGCGGGCGCCCGGCACTTTGTTGGCCGCGATGCTCATGCCGAGGCCCGTGGCGCAAACCAAAAGCCCGAGGTCGCTTTTCTGATCGGCCACGTTGTGCGCCACGGCCTGCGCGAAATCAGGATAGTCGGCCGAGTCCATCGAGGTGGTGCCGAAGTCCAGGACCTTCAAGCCGCGTTGTTCCAGATGTTGCCTGAGCGCCTCCTTCAACTCGTAGCCGGCATGGTCCGCGCCGAGCGCCACGGTCACGGTCCGGTCCGGGGCCGCGCCGGCAGCGGCGCCGCCGGAAGTCTGGTCGATGAATTTCAGTATCGAAGCGATCCCTTGTTCGATCTGGTCGCGGCAATCGAGATAAATTTCATACGATCCGCCAATGGGGTCGGAAATGTCCTTCTCAAAAACGTCCAGCGTTTCATCAAATTCGCGGAGCAGGAAAGTCTTCTCGGTCGCGTGGGGGTAGAGCAGGTTGACCGCATCGACGTGCCCGTGCGTCATGCCGAAAATGTAATCGGCCTCGTTCACCACGTCCGCGGTGAGCATGCGGCTGCGCTGCTGCGAGATGTCAATGCCCAATTCCCTCAAGGCCTGCACTGCATACGCGCTGGGCGGCTGGCCTTCAATCGCCCCCACCCCCGCCGAAAACACGCGGAAGTCCCCGCGACCTTTGACGGCGTTCCGGAAAAGGCCCTCCGCCATGGGGCTGCGACAAACGTTTCCGGTGCAAACGAAAAGAATGGTTCTCATGCTCGCAACAATGATTTCAACTTGGGTCGCGCGGGGGAAATGTCAACGGCGAAATCAGCGCGGAAGCGACCGTTCCACGATCGCGATGCCCTTCAACAGATCGAGAGCCCGCGCCAGCGCCGGATCGCGCACGAGCTGCTCCGGCGAATCCTCATCCGTTTTGGCTGCAGGTGTTGGCGCATCTTGATCGTCCGGACTCAAACCTTCGCGCTGCATCCGGACGAGATCGGCCTCGTTGCGGGGCCGCCGCGACCCCCGGTTTGTCGAAGCGGTCGGCGCAACATTGTTCGTCACTCTCAACTGGGCGATAGGCCTGGATAAGACTTTGAACGCATCGACAAAATACGCCGTTTCATCTTCGCCGCTGACGAGGACCTCTATGTCCGGCGCGACTCCCGTTGCGGACAACGGTTTGCCTTTGCCGACGCTGACCTGACCGGTGGCAACGCGCAGCCGCTGGCCGTTCGACAAATCGAACTCTTTGAAAATCCGCGCCTGCCCCGCCGTCCGCGAGCCGATCAACACCGCCGCGTCTGTTTCGCGCAGCGCCGCTGCCAGCGCCTCGGCCGCGCCAGTCGTTCGTCGATTCACGAGCACTGCAACCGGAACGTTGATCGCGTCCGCTTTCCCGGTCGAATGAATTGAACCTTCGTCCCAGTCCAGAAGCGGTTGTTCCCTGCTTAAGAATCGGTCCGCCGCGTTCGCCGCCGCGGTATAATCCTGGCCGTCGGCGAAGCGTAAATCCAGAACCACGCCTTTCAGCTTGTTCGTGGCGTCGAGCCTGTCGTGAGCCGATTTAATCTCGTCTGCCAGCCCGGTCGCAACCCTGGCCACGCGCAGGTATCCATACGAGTCATCGTACACTCTCGTCCTGCTCAACAGCGACCCTTCCGGACGGACGCCGGCCGGCGCCCCATTGGTGACAAGAATCACTCGCGGATAAAATTGATTCAATAACCCCTGCACGGCTGCCTGGTTCAACTCCTCTTCGCTCGCGTTCGGCAGATTGGCACGTAGGAGGCGAAACACCTCCTGAAAATGCGGTAGCGCATTGGTCTCCGCGCCAATGCCCGACTGAATTGCCCCAAAGATCAGCCACCCCGCCAGCCACAGGTTAAACCCGCTTTGTTTCATGCCGGCTCCAAATTGCGCGACCGAGGCGGGAAAGTAAAGCCACGAGCAACCCCATCTCGATATTACCCGGTTTCAGCAAATCTTGTCGGATTTTCAGCGTCTGTGGCGATACACTTGTGAAGATGACAGCGAGCGACTTGGACTTATTACAGCAATACACGCGACAACGCTCAGAGGAAGCTTTCGCAGCGCTGGTCCGGCGCCATTTGAATTTGGTCTATTCCGCGGCGTTGCGCCAGGTCCGCTCGCCGCCATTGGCCGAGGAAATCGCGCAATCGGTCTTTGCCGACCTCGCTCGAAACGCTCACAAGCTGAAACCGGACACCGTTCTGACGGCGTGGCTTTATCAGGTCACACGCCGGACTGCTGTGGACGTAATCCGCCGGGAATCGCGACGCCAGCTCCGCGAGCAAATTGCCACCGAGATGAATGCGATGAATTTGCAGGCTGACAGTGGGACAGGCTTCCAGCCCGTCTGGGCTGACATCGAACCGCTGCTCGACGAAGCGATGGAATCGCTCGACGAAACCGACCGCACCGCCGTACTCCTGCGCTACTTCGAAAACAAAAGCCTTCGCGAAGTCGGACAAACCCTGGGAACATCCGAAGACGCCGCGCAAAAACGCGTTAGCCGCGCCGTCGAACGCCTGCGTGAGTTCTTCTCCAAACGCGGCGTCCCCGTCGGAGCCAGCGGCCTCGTCGTCGTCCTATCCGCCAATGCCGTCCAGGCCGCCCCCGTCGGCTTGGCTACCTCAGTTTCGATCACTGCCGCAACAACCGCCCTGTCCACGGCAACCGCAACCAAAGGAACTGCGGGACTGAAAGCGACCGCCGCGGCAATTCTAACCAATGCAATTGTTTCGCAGAAAGTCGTCGCCACCCATTTTGATTTGGAGGGACGCCCCGACATTTGGATGGATCGTTCCACTTACCTTTTTTTCTCAATGGCATTGGGCATCGGGTTGCCACTGCTCTTGATTGGGCTTGGCTATTTTGTGCGCTTCCTGCCAGTCAACTCGATCAAAATACCCAATCGCAACTACTGGCTCGCGCCGGAACGACGGGAAGTTACGTTTGATTTTCTGTTTCGACACCTGCTTTGGCTGGCCTGTTTCGAGGCGATTTTCATGATCGGGGTTCATCTGTTGATCGCTCACGCCAATCGCCAAGTGCCGCCGCATCTTTCATTACTGCTGTTTTGGGGAGTATTCGGGAGCGGTCTGACATTTGTAGTCATCTGGCTTTGGGTAATGCTTCGACGATTCAGACGCGATACCATTTCTTCCTGCGGATGACGGCGTGCCGCCCTCTACGTCAGACAGGACGCTGACGCTACAAAAGCTTTGTCGGATTTTGCAGCGGACGGTTATTAAATAAGTGAGATGCAACCAAAGTCCGACGCCCAACTCCTCCGCGAATACGTGCAAAACGGCGCGGAATCCGCCTTCGCGGAAATCGTCGCCCGGCACACGAACCTCGTGTATTCCGCCGCCTTGCGGCAGGTGGATTCGCCGGACATTGCCGCCGAGGTCGCCCAAAGTGTCTTCATCGGTCTGGCGCGCGGCGCGCGGTCCTTGTCCCCAAAGCTGGCCGGGAACGGTTCGCTCGCTGGCTGGCTTTGCCGCAGTGCGCGCAACATCTCGCTCAATCTCCGGCGCGATGAATTCCGCCGGCATTCCCGCGAAAGGCAGGCTATGGAAAACCTCGACTCGACGCCCGACACCACATCTGACTGGGAGCGCCTGCGTCCGGTGCTGGACGAAGCCATGGCCGAATTGAGCGAATCGGACTACGACGCGCTGGTGCTGCGCTTCTTCAAAAACCAGGATTTGCGATCCGTGGGTTTGGGGCTCGGTGTGAGCGACGACGCCGCGCAAAAGCGCGTGTCGCGCGCGCTCGACAAACTGCGTGATTTGCTGTCCCAACGGGGAATCACAACTTCAGCTGCCGCGCTCTCCGTGGTGCTTGCGGCCAATGCCTGCCAGGCCGCGCCGGTCGGATTGGCAGCAACGCTTTCCGCTGCGTCCCTTGCGAGCGCCGCTGCGGGGACGGGAACCACAATCCGGGAGGCGGACGGGACGGTGCGCCAACAAGTGGCTGCATCGGCGCCACTGCAAGCGGAGCACGAACGGCTTTCAAGTCTCGCTGCATTGCTAAGCCGTCCGTCAGTAAATACTGGGGAAGAGTTGCAAAGATTGCGTGATGAAGTGGCAGCGCTCCGAGAGCAAAACAACGACCTGGCCGCGTTACGGGAAGAAGACAGGCAACTCCAGGCGTCACTGAACCGGGCGCGAACCAGGTTCCGCGAAGACCTGCACGGCCCCCAGGACCAGCAAACCGTGGACAGTCCCGAGCTTAACGCCAGAACGGATTATTGCATGAGACTCGGTGGTGTGACGCGCGGGTACGCCAGTCAACACCGCCAGTTTCCCACCAACCTCGCGCAGGTGGCCGGCATCATGTCCACCGAGTACGGGAACCGAACCAATTTTGCCAATTTTTCTCCCGACCAATTTGAAATCGTTTTCCAGGGGCCGCTGCCCGCTCCCGACAAGTATGCTCATCCGAACGACATCATCCTGATCAGGCAAAAGCATCCGTGGAAAAACACCGACGGCAAGTGGGTGAAGGTATACACCATGCTTGGCGGCATCGGCATGCAACATAGCGAGGCCGATGGCAATTTTGACGCCTGGGAAAAACGGCGGATCGTCCCACCTGAGGCATCGAAATAATGAAAAAGCTGAGATTTGGCATACTGGGCACGATTCTAGCCGCGGTCTTGGTGTTGCCGTGGCTGATTCAAAAGCGGGCGGAAGGCCTTTTGGTTTCGAAGAGATTGACGTTGCAGCAGCAGGCTGTTCTGTTGGAGCAATTGTCGTCAGAGAACCAACGCCTGTCGAATAACGTCGCTCAGGTGAAGAGTTCCCATTCGCTCGACGACGCAGCACTCAGTGAATTGATGAAACTGCGGGCCGAGGTCGGTCAACTTCGCAAGGCCGTCCAGGAAATGGAACCGCTCCGTCGCCAAGTCCGCCGCATCCGCGAGGGGCTTCAGCAAATGGAAGAGTTGGCCGCCAGCATCAACCTCACCGCTCCGTTGGTAGACGAAATGGAAATGAGGCGGGCGCGCGTTGCTCAGCTCAGGCAGTGGCTGGAGGACACGCCGTCGGAAATGATCCCGGAGCTGCAATTCCTTTCCGACTTCAATTGGATTGACTCTGTCGAAAATCTCTCAGTCACGGACGACGAATACCGTCAAACGATGAGTCACCTTCGCTCCCAGGGGGAACTCGCGTTTTCAAAAGCGGCATTCCAGGCGCTCCGGCAATACGCCCAGGCCAATCATGGCCAATTCCCCGCCGATCTCTCGCAGTTGAAACCCTATTTCGCCTCGCCCATGGATGATGCATTACTGGAACGCTATGAAATCGTCCCAGCGAAAAACCTGAACATCGAAAGCGGTGTGGATTCCGGGGAAGATTGGGTGATCACCCAGAAAGCGCCGGTGAATCGGGACTTGGATCATCGCTCGGCCATTAGTCTCCGCGGGCTTATCCCCTTAAGCCTGGAGGGCGGGCGGTGGGATACCGTCCCTTGGCCCCGGCTTTCGCAACCCAGTTCCGATTCATGCTCTTGCCATCAAAGCTACATTCCCTGTCCGATTTGGGCGGCGGCGGCTACTATTGGGTGAGTGAACGACCAGACCGACTCACAACTGCTGCGCGCCTACGCTGAACAGTTTGTGATTCGCACCTCGCGGAAGATGTAACTCAAGGCGTGTTCGTCGCGCTCGCGAAATTTGTGCGCTCATTAAATCCCTGCCCAGCGCCATCACGCCAAGCTCGCGTCCGGTCTTGCAAACCCGCCCTGTAGGTCGTAGCCTGTCGGCATGTCAGCGATTGAGGAAATCGAAAAGACCGTGCTCGCTTTGCCGGTGGAGCAGCGAGTCCTGCTGGCCGAGTCGCTGTTGAGTTCGCTGCCGCCGATGAGCGAGGCGTGGTCCGAAGCGGAGGAACTGGCCGAAGTGGAACGGCGGGAACGTGAGATCGAAAGCGGCAAAGTTCAACCGCTCCCGGAAGCCGAGTTCTGGAGACGAGTCGAGACCGGCCGCCAACGGTGAGGGTCGAATACCATCCCGCCGTCGAGCAGGATGTGGCTGAGGCGCTGCGGCGTTACGACGCGCTGTCGCAGAGGTTGGGGGAGGAGTTCAAGGTGGAGATGCGCCGGCTGATCGCCGTGGCAGCAGCGAAGCCCAGTAGATTTCACTTGATTAAGACCGGGTTCCATCGAGCAAACCTCAGACGCTTCCCGTATCACGTTATCTATCGCGAAATAGCTGGTGGAATCCGAGTGACGCTCGTGCGCCATCACCGGCGCGACCCACGTTTTGGAATGGAACGCGAGTAAGGTCCGTTGCTCTCCCACCGCTACATTCCCTGTCCGATTTGGGCGGCGGCGGCTACTATTGGGTGAGTGAACGACCAGACCGACTCACAACTGCTGCGCGCCTACGCTGAACACCGCTCCGAACCAGCGTTCGCCGAACTGGTGCGCCGCCATGTCGATTTCGTCTATTCCGCCGCGCTTCGGATGGTTTGTGATTCGCACCTCGCGGAAGATGTGACTCAAGGCGTGTTCGTCGCGCTCGCGAAAAACTTCGCCCAACTCGCGGATCGTCCGGTGCTGTCCGGTTGGCTGCACCGCACCGCGCAAAACATCGCCGCGCAGACCGTCCGCACCGATGTGCGCCGTCGCGCCCGCGAACAGGAGGCCGTCGCCATGAACGAACTGCTTTCCGCCGAACCCAACGCTCTCTGGGAACACATCGCCCCGCACCTCGATGCCGCCATTGGCGAACTGAGCGAGGCGGACCGCGACGCGCTTTTGCTGCGCTACTTTGAACGCATGTCCGCGCGAGAGATGGCCCAAACTCTCGGCACGAGCGAAGACGCTGCGCAAAAACGCGTCAGCCGCGCCGTGGAACGCCTGCGCGACTTCTTCGCCAAACGCGGCGTCACCATCGGCGCAAGCGGACTGGTCGTCGTCATCTCGGCCAATGCCGTCCAAGCCGCGCCGGTTGGGCTGGCGGTTACCATTTCGACTGCCGCCGCTCTTGTCGGAACAACCATCGCGACCACCGTCGAAACCATCGCCATGACTGCAACACAAAAACTTCTGGTCGCCGCGATCGTCGTTGCAAGCGTAATAACGCCGGTGTTGGTTCAGCACCGCGCTCAAACGAAACTGGCCGAACAAGACCGCGCGCTGCAACGACAAGCAGGCCGGTTGGCTGAGCTTCAAAAAGAAAATGAGCGCCTCGCAAACCTGCTCGCGGAGGCAAACAGTTCAAGATCACTTCCCAGCGGCCAGTACAACGACCTGCTGCGACTCCGGGGCCAAGTCGGTCGTTTGAACCGGGATGTTCGGGAATTGACGCGACTGATGGCCTCAGATCCGGCGACTGGAAGCAATGCGCTGGCAACGGCAGAAGAAGTCTGGTCGGAGCGCGCAAATCATCTTAAGCAATGGCTGGAAGCAAATCCCGCCGGGAAAATTCCAGAACTTCAGTTTCTCGGCGAGCAGGATTGGATCGACTCAATTTATCCGAACACCCTCAGCAGCGACGAGGAATGTCGCCGCGCCATGAGTATCGTCAGGGCAAATGCGGAATCGCGCGTCCTCGACATCCTGGCCGGCGCGTTACGCAATTACAGCAAAGCCAACAATGGCCAGTTCCCGAGCGCACTTTCAGAACTGTCACCCTATTTTAGATCGCCCGTAGATGAGGCCATTCTGGAACGTTACGAGATTGTGCAGGCAGACAGCCTAGTCAGCAAATTGCAGCAAGGGGACGAGTGGGTGATTACGCAAAAAGCACCAGTGGATGAAACGTGGGATTTGCGTTTCACGATCGGCATGACGTACGGGGGCATGGCTGATAGCAGGGTGACCAATCGGTGGGTAAAAACTCGCTGACGGGGAAAGTCGAACCTTCACGTCTCATTGGAATCGAATTATGAAAAAACTCAAAATCACTCTAATCATCGCCACTATCGCCATCGGTCTGGCAATAACCTTGATCCTCCACCTCAACTCCCAGGCGAAGATGCGCGAAAACGATGGGGTGTTCCGCCGGCAAGACAAGCAACTGACCGAGCTGATCGCAGAAGGAGAACAGCTTTCCAATCGGATCGCTGAGGCGAAGAGCTCGACGAACAGCCAGTGGAACGAACTGGCCAAACTGCGCAGTCGGGCGGAGATGCTGCAAAAACAAACCAACGAACTGGCAGCCCAACTTAAAAGCAATCGCCAGGGCCCATCGATGCCCGGAATCTCGGCCTCGCATTCGGCATGTATGCCTTGGACCATCAAGACCGTTTCCCCTCAAGCCTGGATCAGGTCGCCAAGTATCTGCGCGACTATCCGCTGAGCGGCACAAACCAATTTGACATCGTCTATCGTGGATCGCTCAACGAACTGAAAGGCATTCCACGAGGCGCAGTGGCCGTAATTCGCGACCGGCAAACTTTTATTGCACCCAGTGGAAAGCAGGCGCGCGTTTACTGCATGGCTGACGGAAGCTCGCAGATTATTGAGTCGGACGACGACTTTAAGGCCTGGGAGGCAGAACACATCATTTCGACACCCGCCCGGCAATAAGCCGTCGCATCCTTGGCGCATTGTAGCGCGGAAATGCGCGTCGGCGGAAATGAATTTTTCCGATGGCTGCCCGTATCGCGCGCGCTCCGAAAATCCCTTCGCCCCCGCGTCGTGCCATTCCGCGCGATAAACACCAAAAATTTTCCAGTGCGATTTTCACGTCCCGCGGGCATTAACTAATGAGACGCGATGAGTGAAGACGCTGAATTGTTGGGCCGGTACGCCTCCGAGCGGTCGGAATCCGCCTTCACCGAACTGATTCGGCGGCACGTGGACCTTGTCTATTCCGCCGCGTTGCGACTGGCAGGCGGCGACATCCATCGCGCCCAGGACGTGACGCAGCAAGTCTTCACTGAGCTCGCCCGGCAGGCGCGACGCCTCAGGAACCATCCCGCGCTGGCCGGCTGGCTCTACACGACGACGCGCCTGGTAGCGCTGCGCGCCAATCGCACGGAACAACGGCGGAAGGCGCGCGAACAGGAGGCCAATTCCATGAATGAACTCCTCCGCAATCCCGCATCCGAGCCGGCCTGGGACGACCTCCTTCCCGTGCTGGACGAAGCCATGCACAGACTCGGCGAAAAGGACCGCGTCGCTGTGTTGCTCCGCTATTTCCAGAACCAAAGCCTTAAGGAAGTGGGCGCCAGGTTGGGACTGAGCGAGAACGCGGCGCGAATGCGCGTGGAGCGCGCGCTGGAAAAACTGCGCGCCCAACTCGCGCGTAAAGGCGTGACCTCGACAGCGACAGCCCTGGCTCTGGCACTCACGGGCAATGCCACTACTGCCGCTCCGACCGCCTTTGTCGCGACACTCACCGGCGGATCAATCGCCGGCGGCGCCGCTGCCGGCGGAACGACACTCACTCTCTTGAAATTCATGACCGCGACCAAACTCAAAACCGGCATTATCGGCGCCATCGCCGCTGCCAGCGTGGCGACGACTTTGGTGATTCAACATCAAGCCCAGGCCAGGATGCGCGCAGCGGACGCATCGTCCCGGCAGCAGGCGGATGAGCTGGCTCGATTGCAGAGCGAGCGCGAGCGGCTGTCCAATCTGCTGGCGCAGGCCCCAGGCGCGGACGATCGCTCAAGCGAACTGCTGAGACTTCGCGACGAAGCGGCGATGCTGCGGCAACAGACAAATGATCTGGCCGCGTTGCAGGAGGAAAATCGCAGGCTGCGGGAGCAGAATGCACAGCAGTCGGATCAAGCGAAAACACCCTTGCAGTTAAAAGAGGAAGTCGTCGCTAGAGCGCGTGTCGCCAAGGATTTTCTCTTCGCGTTTCTCCTTTATTCCTTGGACAACCAAGATCAGTTTCCCGCGAGTTTTGATCAGGCGGCCCGCTATTTCGCGGAGGCGTTCAACGCTGATCCGGTTCTGGACGATTTGGCTCAGTTTACTCAAGTGACCAACCAGTTCGAAATCGTTTATCGAGGATCGCGAAATGCGCTTACGAATGCGGGAAACGTCATTGTGCTGCGGGAAAAGCAGGCCTACCAATGGCCGGACGGCACCTGGTCAAGGGTCTATGGTTTTGCCGATGGCGCTTCCCAGACCCACAGTTCAGCGGATGGAAACTTCGACGCGTGGGAGAAAGAGCATGCGGCCACGCCGGCAAACCAATGAACATGATACCGGTCAAACTCGGCATCGTCAGCGCGGTGATTTTGGCCAGCCTCGCGACGCCGGTGGTGGTCCAACGCGATGCCAGGGCCGGATTGCGCGAAAAGCGCGCGGCTCTACGGCAGCAAACCGACCGACTGGCAGAGTCAACGGCGGAGAACCGGCGCCTGTCGAACCTTGTCGCCCAGGCGAAAGCAGCGTTCTCCGACGAACAGTTCAGGGAATTGATGAGACTGCGGGGGGAAGTGGGGATGCTTCGCCGGCAAACAAACGCGACTCAACTGTTGCGGGAGGAAAATCGCCGGCTCGAGGCCCGGTTGAACACGACACAAAACCAGCCGACCACGATGTCGCCGGGAGAACTCCAGCAGGGGCTCCTGACGGAGAAACGGGAAGCCATGAGAAACATTTGCCTTCAATTACCGCAGGCGTTGCAAAGGTTCGCAAGCGATCACACCAATCAAACCCCCACCGACTTGCTTCAACTAAGAAACTATTTCTCTACCTCCGCGGGAGAATCCATGCTCGGACTGCGTCTCTTTCAGCTTGTCTCAGATAGGCCAGAAATCGTTGTTCCAGCCAATGCTTTGCTCTTGCGCGACCCGGAGGAGCACCGCAAGCCGGACGGGAAGTGGGCGCGGCTTTATGCGTATGGGGATGGACGCATCGTCGAGGCAACGTCAGATGATGGAAATTTCGACGCCTGGGAAAAGCAGCATACGAGTCCGCAGTCCGCGGGCCAATGACTCAGCCCAGCGCTTTGGCGGCGATATCGCGGCGGAAATGAGCCCCTTCGAACTTAATCCGCTCCACTACCGCGTAGGCGGCTGACTGCGCCGCCTGTAAATCCTTCGCCCACGCCGTTACTCCGAGCACACGACCCCCGCTCGTCACGATTTGCTCACCCGCCCGCGCTGTGCCTGCGTGGAACACTTTAACGTTCGGCAGCCGCGCTGCGCCATCCAGGCCGTGAATCGGTTTGCCCTTCGCGTAGCTGCCGGGATAACCGCCTGAGGCCATCACCACGCAGACCGACGCCAGCGGACTCCATTTCAATTCCATTGTGCCGAGCGTGCCGTTGACGCTCGCATCGAGCAATTCGACGAAGTCGTTTTCCAGCCGCGTAAGATAGACCTGCGTTTCCGGGTCGCCAAAACGTGCGTTGAACTCCAGCACCTTCGGCTCGTCCTTCGTCAGCATCACTCCCGGATAAATAATGCCGCGGAAATCAATCCCCTCCTCCGTGCAACCGCGCAGGAATGGGTCGAGAATCATCTTGGCGACGTCAACGAGTTGCGCGTCCGTCAAGAACGGCGTGGGCGAATACGCGCCCATGCCCCCGGTGTTCAATCCCTCGTTATTGTCCAGCGCACGCTTGTGGTCCTGCGCCGTCGGAAAAAGTTTCGCCACTTTGCCGTCACACAGCGCGTGCAAAGAGATTTCCATGCCTTCGAGAAATTCCTGGATGACGATTTTCGTGCCCGCAGCGCCAAACACTTTGCCAACCATGATTTCGTCGATGGCCTTCTCCGCCTCAGCTAAATTGGTGGTGAGCAACACGCCTTTGCCGAGCGCCAGGCCGTCGGCCTTCACCGCGCAGCGCCCGCCGAGCGACGCCGCAAACTTCCTGGCCGCTGCCGGCTCGCTGAAAGTTCCCGAACGCGCCGTCGGGATGCCATATTTCTCCATGAACCGCTGGGAAAAAGCTTTGGACGACTCGAACTGCGCCGCCTTCCGATTGGCTCCCCAAACCCGCAGACCGTTCCGCTGAAATAAATCCACGATGCCCAGCGCGAGCGGATTATCCGGTCCTACGACGGTGAGATCGGGTTTTTTCTCCTGCGCGAACGCGAGCAGCCCAGGCAAATCCTCCGCGCCGACATTCACACACTCGACAGGCCTCTTCGTTTTCTCTGTTTGCTCCTGTTGAATCCCCGCGTTCCCCGGCGCGCACCACATGCGAGTGACGTGCGGCGACTGCGCCAGTTTCCAGACCAACGCGTGTTCGCGTCCGCCCGAACCGATGACCAGGAGTTTCATTGATTCAGCGGCGGACTTTGAACCCTTCCAGCGCGGCCAGCTTCGACGCCTTGGGATCGAAGCTCCAGAAGCTGTCGCACTTGAGCAACAAGGCAGAGGCCACGTGCAACAGGTCGTAGGTGCGAAAGCCGTGCTTCGCCGTATGCCGGAGGGAGAGTTCCTCGAATTGCTTTTCAAGTTCCGCCGCAGGAATGACAGCCGACCGCAGAAACTCTGCGCTTTGAATGTCGCTGCGGAAATTCGCGTGGGCGAGCGCGGCCTGCTCCGGGGAGACGAAGGTCTGACCGCCTTCGCGTCCGATGAAAACGTGAAGTTGAAATGCGTTCAGAACTTCCAGCCGGTGCAACCAGGTCAGCGGAAGCGGGGCGGCTTCACCTCGTCTGGCCGTCGCCAGGAGACGATCCGCCTCCGGGCTGTCGGGCAGTTGGAGGTACGACCGCGTGAAGAAGTTTGTGTCCGCGTAAGGACTCATTCGCCGGCGATGAGTTTGTCCGCCAACCGGACTCGAGACGCCGGAATGGTCCTGGGGAAAATGGCTTTGCGCCGGGCCGCGAAGTCAGGCAGCGACGTGATTTTGCGCGGCGCCGCCACCGGTTGCAAAGAATAGAGCCGCCCATCGCGACGCTTAATGCGCACCACGCCGTCTTTATCCGCCGCATCCAGCACCGCCGCCGGCTCGCGATCCAGTTCCCTGACCGTGAAAGTTTTCATGTCGGACATTGTGTCGGCGTTCGCTGAAAAGTCAAGCGTCGTGCGGTGATTGCGCCAGTTCGACACCAGCGCATGCTCCCGCCCGCGGGGACCGACGACTGGAAGTTTCATGACGGCGGGATTGAATCAGGAAATGACTGTGCGGGGAAAAGAAATTTTCAGCCGGGGAAAAACAAACTGCGCTGGCACAGGCTCAGCCATCTTACGGGCCTTTCATCCGCACCAGCGCAGTTTGCGTCGGACGCGACGGCTCATCGCTTCAGCAAGCCGTCGGTTTCCAGCGAATTGACCAGGTCTTTTTCCGCGAGCACCCAATCCTCCAGCGTCAGCGGACGGTCGCGCAGCCTGTCGCAATAGAGTTCAAATGCATGCTGCCGAACCATTCCCTTGGTGATGCCTGGGGTGAACGGCTCGGGCTGTTCGACCGCTTTGTGCGTTTTCGATTTCATGGCACTCTCATCCGGTTGCGGATTAACATAAGTCGTGGCGCGAGGCTTTCAACGGCCCAAAAGCAAAAAGTTATTCACCGCAAGCCCAGGGGGCCATCACAGCGCGGCAGGCGAGATGCCAACGCCCATAATGCTGCAGGCCTGAACGACTTTCAGGCCAAGCCGCTCCGCGTCGTCCAGCACTTCCTGCGATTCGGCGCCTGGATTCAGCCAGAGTTCGTCGCATCCTTTGGCGGCGATGTCGGGCAGGATTTTCACCAGCACCGCCGGCGCCACATAAACGCTCACCATTTGCGGCCGGACCGGCACATCGAGAATGCTCTGGTAAGCCGGCAGGCCTTCGATTTCCTTTCCCTTCGGATTGACCGGATAGACGGTATAGCCCTGCTGGCGAAACGCGCGCACGGCCTTGTTGCCGAATTTGGCGCGGTCGTTGGAAGCGCCGATGACGGCGACGGTTTTCATGTTTGAAGGTGCGCTCACGTGCGTTGAGGCGCAAGGCCCATTTCGGAGCGCGAACCCATCGCCGACACCGTGCAACCGGCGGGATTATTTCTTCACCGAGAAATCGTGCGCGGGCAGGTAAACCGTGAATGTCGTTCCCTTTCCAACTTTGGTTTGGAGGTGGATAGCGCCTTTGCCTTCCTTAACGAACCGATGGACGATGGCCAGCCCCAAACCGGTGCCTTTGTTGGCCGTCTTGGTTGTAAAAAAAGGCTGAAATATTTTGGGGACGACATCCGGCGAAATGCCGGGACCGTTGTCCTGGACGGAAACGGCCAAGAGCGGCGCGACGTTGTGCAGACCCTCGCGATTAACGAACTGGCTTTCCGAACTGTCGTGAAACTGCGACAGGCCGACCGGCTGCGTCAGGCGCTGGCCGTAAATTTCCACGCGATGCGGGTCAGGACTGCATTGCAGCGCGTTGATCGTGAGGTTGAGGAGAATCTGAATGAGGTCCGTACCGTTGATTTCGGCGAACAGGTCTTCCTTGAGGGAATGGATGACCAGTTCGTTCTTATGCGCGCTGGGATGGACCTTCAGCAGTTCGCCGAGGTCGGACAGGATCTGATTGGTGCCGATGGGGGCCCTTTCGGTGGAGCGATTGCGCAGGAAACTGAGGTAGCGCTGGGAGATTTCGATGCAATTGTTGACCTGCCTGGTGATGCGGGCCAGCCGGTCTTTGACCAGCTCCAGGCCGCCTCCTTCGAGGGTGGTGGCGCTGCTGATGTGCTGGTTGATGATCTCGATGAAGCCCGAGATGATGGTCAGCGGCCCGTTGATGTCGTGGATGACGCTGGCGTAGATTTCGCCCTTGGTCCGGACGATTTCCTCCTGCAGCTTCTGGTTGTGGAGTTCTTCCTGGAGTTCGTGCAGCTTCTGGTTGTTGGTGTTGATCTCCTCGGAAACCAGGTGGCGTTCCATCGCGTTGGCAATGGCGGCGCGCATGGTGGAAATGTCGAACGGCTTGGTCAGATAATCGCACGCTCCCAGCCGCAGCGCCTGCCGAGCCGTTTCAATCGTCTCGTAGGCAGTCAGCATGATGACCTCGACCGCAGGATTTATTTCCTTGAGCTTGCCCAGCAATTCGACTCCCGACATCCCGGACATGCGGATGTCCAGCACCGCCGCGTCCACGGAATGTTGCTTCATCAATTCGATGGCTTTGTTGCCGTTGTCCGCCAGCAGGATGTTGTAGTCGTCCTTGAAGACGATGCGGAGCGATTGCCGCGGGCCCTCTTCGTCGTCCACGATCAGCAGCGTACCTTTTGGTTTCGCGACTTCGTCCGCAGGGGCGACTGCTCTGGCAGTGGTGTCCAAATGAATCATGGCGGGCATAGCCAAACGACACGATGACGACGTCCGGCCGTCAATCGGGCCAACGGGAAAACTCTGTTGGTCAGTCTGGTCAACACAAAGGCCTGCGCATTCTATTAGAACGGCCTGCTATCACAAGAGCAAAAATTGCTGGTTTGGA